>NZ_MLQM01000006.1:0-62836 GCF_001854525.1 Mycobacterium talmoniae | reverse complement strand
AGTTGGAGCAGCTGGCCGAGCAGCTGGCGCAGAGCTACCCGGGCGCGACCATGGACGACGTCGACCTCGAGGCGTTGGCCCGCCAGCTCGGCGACCAGGCCGCCGTCGATGCCCGCACCCTGGCCGAGTTGGAGCGCGCCCTGCTCAACCAGGGGTTCTTGGACCGCAGCTCCGACGGGCAGTGGCGGCTGTCCCCCAAGGCGATGCGTCAGCTCGGCCAAACCGCGTTACGTGATGTGGCCCAACAGCTTTCCGGGCGGCGCGGGGAGCGCGACCACCGCCGCGCCGGGGCGGCGGGCGAGCTGACCGGCGCCACCCGGCCCTGGCAGTTCGGCGACACCGAGCCGTGGAACGTCACCCGCACCCTGACCAACGCGGTGCTGCGGCAGGCGGGCAGCTCGCCGGACGGCCCGAGCACCAGCATCCGGATCACCGTCGACGACGTCGAGGTCTCCGAAACCGAGACCCGCACCCAGTCGGCGGTGGCGCTGCTGGTGGACACCTCGTTCTCGATGGTGATGGAGAACCGGTGGCTGCCGATGAAGCGCACCGCGTTGGCGCTCAACCATCTGGTCAGCACCCGGTTCCGCTCGGATGCGTTGCAGATCATCGCGTTTGGCCGCTACGCGCGCACCGTGAGCGCCGCCGAGCTGATGGGGCTGGAAGGCGTCTACGAGCAGGGCACCAACCTGCATCACGCGCTGGCGTTGGCCGGCCGGCATCTGCGCCGCCATCCCAACGCCCAGCCGGTGGTGCTGGTGGTCACCGACGGGGAGCCGACCGCGCACCTGGAGGATGTCGACGGCGACGGATCGGCGGTGTTCTTTGACTACCCGCCGCACCCGCGGACCATCGCGCACACCGTGCGCGGCTTCGACGACATGGCCCGGCTGGGCGCGCAGGTGACCATTTTCCGGCTGGGCAGCGACCCGGGGTTGGCCCGGTTCATCGACCAGGTTGCGCGGCGGGTGGAGGGCCGGGTCGTGGTGCCCGACCTCGACGGGCTGGGCGCCGCCGTGGTCGGCGACTACCTGCGGTCCCGTCGCCGCCGGTAGGGCGGCCACCTTTTTCGCCGAACGTGCACTGAGACCGAGATTCGGGCGGAATTGTCGGTCTGAATGCACGCTCGGCGCGCGCGAATGCACGCTCGGCGAGGCGCGCGCTACTTGGCCTTATCGCGGCGGTTCTTGCGTTTGATGCCGACCCCGCCCCACAGCGAGAAGCCGCGCACCTTGACCGTCGGCGCGCCCGGGGTGCCCTCGCCCTTGACGTCGTGGTCGAAGCCGCCCATCACCCCGTGGCCGTGGATGTCGACATTGACTTCGGGCGGCAACAGGATGGTTTGCCCGCCCATGATCGAATACGCGTTGATCTCGACGTCGGGGGAGGTGAAGTCGGCGTACCGCAGGTCCACCACCCCGCCGCCGAACAGCGCGAACGTGGTCAGCCGCTTGGGCACATTCCAGCGGCCGCGCCGCTCGAACGCGCTCATGATGGCCAGCAGCACCGACGACGGCGCGGGCTTGTAGGCGCCGCCGCGCAGCGGGCACACCGAGGAGCCCGGCAGGTCGGCGCGCAGCTCGTCGAGCTCGTCGTAGGTTTGCGCGGCGTAGGCCTTGGTGAGCCGGTCCTCGTACTCGCTCATCGGCAGCCGACCCTGCTCAGCGGCGTCGCTGAGCAGCTGCGCGACCTGGATGCGGTCGGTGTCCGCCGCCCGCGACTCATCCCGCTGCGCTGAATTGCCCATCGGCTATGAGCCTACGACGAACAGAATTTCCTGCAAGGCGGGTTCGCCAAACTGCGTCGTCACCGTTACCGGTCCGGGCTTGAAGGCCACCTGGGCAAGCATCTCGTCGGGCACCACGCGGCCCTCAGTCCGGGAGGCCCAGCGCCGTGGCCAGGGTCGCCGACCACTGCTTGGCGATCGCGCGGCGGCGCACCGAGTCGTCGGTCAACACGTCGGCCAGGCCCAGGCCACGGGCCAGGTCGAGGGTGATCTGCACCAGGTGGCGGGCCTGCGGGTCGCGGTCGTCGACGCCCAGGGCGCGGACGGTGGCGCGGTGCGTGACCCGGCCGAACTTGGCTTCCAGCGGCACGATCCGCTCCCGCAGCACCGGGTCGGCGGCCGCGTTCGTCCACACCTGCAGCGCCGCCTTGAAGAACGGGCTGGCGAAGGATTCCAGCAGGCCGGTGATCACCGCTTCGGTGCTGGGCGGCCCGTCGACCTGGCCGATGGCGGTGAAAATCCGGGAATCGAACATGACCTCCAGCGCCGCCAGGACCAGATCCTCCCGGGTCGGGAAGTGGTGTTGGGCCGCGCCGCGGGACACCCCGGCGCGTTCGGCGACGACGGCCACGGTCGTCGCCGTCCAACCCAGTTCGGCCAGGCATTCGATCGTCGCCTCGAGCAGGCGCTGGCGCGTGGCGCGGCTGCGATCCTGTTTGGGTTCTCGGATCGTGGTCACGCTACGCACCTCCGGGCGCTGGGCGCTACTGCGCCCAGCGGGGTTGTCTCTTCTGCAGGAAGGCCATCATGCCTTCGCGCACCTCGTCGGTCCCGAAGAAGCTCGCCGACCGCGCGGCGAGCTCCTCGGCGGAGCGGTCGAACTCGGCGAGCACCGCCGCGGTGGTGAGACGCTTACTCTCCGCCAGACCCTGCGGCGACCCCTTGCGCAGGTCGGCGCAGATCGCGGCGAGCGCGGCCGCGGGATCGTCGGAGGCCACCGTGATCAGGCCGATCGCGGCGGCCTCGTCGGCGCCGAACTTCTCGCCGGTCAGATAGTAGCGGCTCGCGGCGCGCGGACTCAGCCTCGGCAGCAGCGTCAGCGAGATCATGAACGGCGCCAGCCCCAGCCGCGCCTCGGTCAGCGCGAACGAGCTGCCGCGCCCGGCCACCACGATGTCGCAGGCCGCCACGATGCCCATGCCGCCGGCCCGCACGTTCCCGTCGATGCGGGCGACGACCGGCTTCGGGGTGGCGACGACGGTGCGCAGCACGTCGATCATCTGCCGGGTCCGGTCGTCGGCGGCTGTGGCGGGGTCGGTGTTGCTGGCTTCGGACAGGTCCGCCCCAGCGCAGAACGTGTTGCCGGTATGGGTCAGCACGATGCCGCGCACGGCCTCATCGGCGGCGGCCCGCTCGAGCCCGGTCAGCAGCTCGGTGACCAACCGCGTCGACAGCGCGTTGCGGTTGTGCGGCGAATCCAGGGTCAGCGTCGCGAAGCCGTCCGCGACGCCGTACCGGACAACGGGTCCCTGATCGTCGGTCATGTCAGTAGGACTTGGGCAAGCCCAGGCTGTGCTGGGCGACGAAGTTGAGCACCATTTCCCGGCTGACCGGCGCGATGCGGGCGATGCGCGCGGCCGCCAGCATCGAGGCCAGACCGTATTCCTTGGTCAGCCCCGACCCGCCGTGCGTCTGGATGGCCTGGTCGAGCGCCTTGATGCTGGCTTCGGCGGCGGCGTACTTGGCCATGTTGGCGGCCTCGGCGGCGCCGAACTCGTCGCCGCTGTCGTACAGCGTCGCGGCCTTCTGCATCATCACCTTGGCCAGCTCCAGCTCGATCTTGACCTGCGCGAGCGGGTGCGAAATCCCTTGGTGGGCAGCGATGGAGGTCTTCCAGACGGTGCGCTCCTTGGCGTACTCCACCGCCCGGTCGATCGCGTAACGACCCATGCCGACGGCCATCGCCGCGCCGAGGATGCGCTCGGGGTTCAGCCCGGCGAACAGCTGCGCGATGGCGGCGTCTTCGCGACCGACCAGCGCGTCGGCCGGCAGCCGCACGTCGTCGAAGAACAGCGAGAACTGGTGATCCGGCTCGATGATGTCCATCTCTTGCTGGGTTTTCACCAGGCCTGGCGCGTCGGTGGGCATGATGAACAGCGCCGGACGCAGGTTGCCGGTCTTGGCGTCCTCGGTGCGGGCCACCACCAGGATGGCTTCGGCCTGATCGACGCCGGAGATGAAATGCTTCTGGCCGCGGATGATCCAGTCGTCACCGTCGCGGCGCGCGGTCGTGGTGATCTGGTGCGAGTTCGACCCGGCGTCGGGTTCGGTGATCGCGAACGCCATCTTGGTGGAGCCGTCGGCCAGCCGCGGCAGCCACTTCTGCTTCTGGGCATCGGTGCCGAACTTGGTGATGATGGTGCCGCAGATCGCCGGGGACACCACCACCAGCAGCAGCGCCGCGCCGTTGGCGGCCATCTCCTCTTGCACCAGTGCCAGTTCGTAGATGCCGGCCCCGCCGCCGCCGTACTCCTCGGGCAGGTTCACCCCGAGGAAGCCGAGCTGGCCCGCCTCGTCCCACAGTTCGGTCAGCGCCTCACCCACCCGGGCCTTCGGCAGCACGTAGTCGCGGTAGTTGTACTTCTCGGTGAGCGCGGCGACCGCGGTGCGCAGTTCCTTCTGCTCGGCGGTTTCGATGAAACTCATTGGTTCTCCTCGTTATCTACGACGGCCAACACGGCTCCGACCTCGACCTGCTGGCCGACGGCGACGTTCAGTTCGGTGAGCACCCCCGCCGCGGGGGCGACGATCTTGTGCTCCATCTTCATGGCCTCCAGCCACAGGATCGGCTGGCCGGCGTCGACGGTGTCGCCGGCCTGCGCGCCGAGGCGGATGACGGTGCCGGGCATCGGGGCCAGCAGCGAGCCCGCCGCGACGTGCTCGGCGGGGTCGACGAAGCGCGGCAGCTGGCGCACGCTGACCGCTCCCAGCGGCGAGTCCACGCACACCAGATCGCCGTAGCGGGCGATCTCGAAGCGGCGGCGCACCCCGTCGACGTCGGCGACCACCAGCTCGGGGCTGGCCTGCACGACCGTGAGCCCGGGCAGGCCGTCGATCTCGACGCCGTCGCGGGTGACCCGGTAGGCGACCTGATGTGTTCCGGTGGTGCGGCTTTCGTAGGACTTGGTCTGCGGCTGCGACGGCAGGTTGCGCCACCCGCTGGGCAGCCCGCCGCCGACGCGGGCGCCGCGCCGGTTCGCCGCGGCGTCGGCCAGGGCGGCGGCAGCGATCGAGGTCGCCTCGTTGTCGGTGGTGACCAGCGGCGCGGCCAGCGCGTCCAACCCGTGGGTGTCGAAGAACGCGGTGTCGGTGTCGCCGGCCAAAAACGCCGGGTGCCGCAGCACCCGGACCAGCAGGTCCCGGTTGGTGACCAGACCGTGAATCTTGGCCCGCTGCAACGCGGTTGCCAGCAGGTGCGCGGCGTCGGTGCGGGTTTCCGCGTACGAGATCACCTTCGCCAGCATCGGGTCGTAGTGCACGCCGATGACCGACCCGTCGACAACGCCGCTGTCCAACCGCACGCCGCCGCGGTCCAAAACGCTGAATTCGGTTGCGGTGTCGGGGAACGCGATGCGGTGCACGGTGCCGCTCTGCGGCTGCCAGTTGTGCGCCGGGTCTTCGGCGTAGAGCCGGACCTCGATCGAGTGCCCGCGCAGCCCAGGCTGCTCGCCCGGCAGCGGCTGGCCGGCGGCGACCTGCAGCTGCAGCCGGACCAGGTCCAGGCCGGTGGTGCACTCGGTGACCGGGTGCTCCACCTGCAGGCGGGTGTTCATCTCGAGGAAGAAGAAGTCACCCTTTTCGTCGGCGAGGAACTCGACGGTGCCGGCGCCCTGGTAGCCGATCGCGTCGGACGCCAGGCGGGCCGCCTCGAACAGCCGTTCCCGCATCCCGTCGATGCGTTCGACCAGCGGGGACGGCGCCTCCTCGACGACCTTCTGGTGGCGGCGCTGGATCGAGCACTCGCGTTCGCCCACCGACCACACCGTGCCGTGCGTATCGGCCATCACCTGGACCTCGATGTGGCGGCCGGTCTCCAGGTAGCGCTCGCAGAACACGGTCGGGTCGCCGAACGCGGATTCGGCTTCCCGGCGGGCGGCGACGATCTGATCCTGCAGGTGATCGAGCGAGCGGACCACGCGCATCCCGCGGCCACCGCCCCCGGCCGATGCCTTGATCAGCACCGGCAGGTGCGCTTCGGTGACGTCGGCCGGGTCGAGTTCGGCCAGCACCGGCACCCCGGCGGCGTCCATCATCTTCTTGGACTCGACCTTGCTGCCCATCTGCTCGATCGCCTTGACCGGCGGACCGATCCAGGTCAGGCCCGCGTCGAGCACCGCCTTGGCGAACGCGGCGTTCTCCGAGAGGAATCCGTAGCCGGGATGAATCGCGTCGGCGCCGGCGGCGCGGGCGGCGTCGAGGATGAGATCGCCGCGCAGATAGGTCTCGGCGGGGGTGTTGCCCGGCAGCCGGATCGCGGCGTCGGCGGCGCCGACATGGGGGGCGTCGGCGTCGGCGTCGGAGAACACCGCGACGGTGCCGATGCCCATCGCGCGGCAGGTCGCGAAGACCCGGCGGGCGATTTCGCCGCGGTTGGCGACCAAGACAGACGTTATGGCCATGTCACTCACATCCTGAAGACGCCGAAGCGCTCGGCGCCGCTGATCGATTCGGTCGCGATGGCGGACAAGCACATTCCCAGCACGGTGCGGGTGTCGCGGGGATCGATGACGCCGTCGTCGTAGAGCATCCCGGACATGAACATCGGCAGCGATTCCTGCTCGATCTGCTGCTCGACCATCGCGCGCATCCCGGCGTCGGCTTCTTCGTCCCAGGCCTGCCCGCGGGCCTCGGCGGCGGCCTTCCCGACGATCGAGATCACGCCCGCCAGTTGCGCGCCGCCCATCACCGCCGACTTGGCGCTGGGCCAGCTGAACATGAACCGCGGGTTGTAGGCGCGCCCGGACATGCCGTAGGCGCCGGCGCCGTAGGACGCGCCGATGACCAGCGAGATGTGCGGCACCGTCGAATTGGACACCGCGTTGATCATCAGCGAGCCGTGCTTGATGATGCCGCGCTGCTCGTATTCTTTGCCGACCATGTAGCCGGTGGTGTTGTGCAGGAACAGCAGCGGGGTGTCGTACCGGTTGGCCAACTGGATGAACTGGGTGGCCTTCTGGGCTTCCTCGCTGAACAGCACCCCGCGGGCGTTGGCGAGGATCCCGACCGGGAAGCCATGCAGCTCGGCCCATCCGGTCACCAGGCTGGAGCCGTAGAGCGGTTTGAACTCGTCGAAGTCGGACCCGTCGACGATCCGGGCGATCACCTCGCGCGGGTCGAACGGGATCTTGAGGTCCGACGGCACGATGCCGAGCAGCTCCGCGGCGTCATACAGCGGTTCGAGGACCTGCGCGCGCGGCGCCGGTCCGCGCTTGCGCCAGTTGAGGCGTTTGACGATGGACCGGCCGATCCGGATCGCGTCCTGCTCGTCGACGGCGAAGTAGTCGGCCAAACCCGAGGTGCGGGCGTGCATCTCGGCGCCGCCCAGCGACTCGTCGTCGGACTCCTCCCCGGTCGCCATCTTCACCAGCGGCGGTCCGCCGAGAAAGACCTTGGAGCGTTCCTTGATCATCACCACGTGATCGGACATGCCGGGGATGTACGCGCCGCCGGCGGTGGAGTTGCCGAACACCAGCGCGATCGTGGGGATCCCGGCGGCCGACGCGCGGGTGAGGTCCCGGAACATCTGCCCGCCGGGCACGAAGACGTCCTTCTGGGTCGGCAGATCGGCGCCGCCGGATTCCACCAGCGAGATCACCGGCAGCCGGTTCTCCCGGACGATGTCGTTGATGCGCAACGTTTTGCGCAGCGTCCACGGGTTCGAGGTGCCGCCTTTGACGGTGGGGTCCGGCGCCACGATCATGCATTCGACGCCCTCGACGATGCCGATGCCGGCGATCGTGGAGGCGCCGACATGGAATTGGCTGCCGTAGGCGGCCAGCGGGCACAGCTCCAGGAACGGCGAGTCTTCGTCGATCAGCAGCTCGATGCGTTCGCGGGCGGTCAGCTTGCCGCGCTTGCGGTGCCGGGCCACCTTGTCGGGCCCCCCGCCCGCGATGGCCTTCGCCAGTTCGGTTTCCAGCTCGGCGAGCTTGGTGTTCATCGCCGCCGCGGCGGCGGTGTACTCCGCGGAGCTCGGGTCGAGGCCGGTTCGCAGAATTGTCATTGGTACCCCAGGAGTTTCGCTGCCAGCATGGTCATGATTTCGTCGGTGCCGCCGCCGATGCCGATGATCCGGAAGTCGCGGTAGATGCGTTCCACCTCGGATTCCCGCATGTAGCCCATGCCGCCGAACAGCTGGACGGCCTCGTTGACCACCCACGCACCGTTCTCCACGGCGGTGTTCTTGGCGAAGCACACCTCGGTGATCAGGTTGGTCTCGCCGGCTTCGGCGCGCTCAACCAGTGAGCGGGTGTAAACCCGGGCGACGTCGACCTTGCGCGCCATCTCGGCGAGGCGCATCTGCACGTGTTGGCGGCTGATCAGCGGCCGACCGAACGTCTGCCGGTCCCGGCACCAGGCCACGGCCAGATCCAGCGCGCGCTGCGCATGCCCATAGGCGAGCACCGCCAGCCCGATGCGTTCGGACACGAACGCCGCCGCGATCTGCGCGAAACCGCTGTTCTCGGCCCCGACCAGGTTCTCCACCGGCACGTGGACATCGACAAACGACAGCTCGGCGGTATCCGAGGCCAGCCAGCCCATCTTGTCCAGCTTGCGCGACACCGTGAATCCCGGGGTGTCCTTGTCGATCACCAACAGCGAGATGCCGGCGGCGCCGGGCCCGCCGGTGCGCACCGCGGTGGTGACGAAATCGGCGCGCACCCCGGAGGTGATGAACGTCTTGGCGCCGTTGACGATGTAGTGGTCGCCGTCGCGGCGGGCGGTGGTGGCGAGGTTGTTGACGTCGGAGCCGCCGCCCGGTTCGGTGATGGCCAGCGCACCGATCAGGTCGCCGGCCAGGGTGGGTTTGACGTAGCGGTCGATCAGCGTCTGGTCGCCGGACGCGGCGATGTGCGGGCAGGCGATCGCACAGGTGAACAGCGACGCCCACAGCCCGCCGGACACCCCGGCGTAGAGGGCTTCCTCCACCAGGGTGACCTCGTCGATCCGGGTACCGCCCGACCCGCCGACGGACTCCGGGAACGCGAGCCCGAGCAGACCCAGCGCCCCGGCCTTCTTGTGCAGCTCGCGCGGCAGTTCGCCGTCGCGCTCCCACTGATCGAGGTCGGGCAAGACCTCGCGCTCCACGAATCCGCGGACGGTGGCGCGCAGCGCCGTCCGCTCCTCGTCGGTCCACACCGTGCTCACGACAGCAACTCCTCCGGGATGTCGAGGTAGCGAGACCGCAGCCACTCCGCGAGTCCCTTTGCCTGCGGATCGAATCGGGCGTTGTACGCGACGCCCTTGCCGAGCAGACCTTCCAGCACGAAGTTCACCGCGCGCAGGTTCGGCAGCACCGTGCGGGTGACGGTCAGCGCTGCGGCCTCCGGCAGCAGTCGCTTGACCTGCTCGACCGTCAACGCATGCACCAGCCAGCGCCACTGCGCGTCGGTGCGCACCCAGACCCCGATGTTGGCGTTGCCGCCCTTGTCCCCGCTGCGGGCCGCGGCGATCGTCCCCAGCGGTGCCCGCCGGGAACCGCCGGCAGGCAGCGGCTCGGGCAGTTGCGGTGCGGCGACGTCGGCCAGCGGCTGGGTCTCGGTCGGCGGCGCGATGTCCACCCGGGCGCCGTCGGGCAGCACCGCGAGGTGCGGCACCGCGTCCTGGTCGACGTAACCCGGGCTGTAGACGCCGTAGACCGAGCCGTTGCCGGGCATCGCGGTGAACGAGCAGCCCGGGTAGCTGGCCAGCGCCAGCTCGACGGCGACGTTGGAAAACGCGCGCCCCACCTTGTTCGGGTCGGGGTCGCGCACCACGCAGCGCAGCAGCGCGGACGCCTGCTCCTCGGTGTCGGCGTCGGGACGATCCAGCCGGGCCAGCGTCCAGTCGATCTCGGCCGGCCGCACCGGCAGCCACGATTCGAGCTGGTTGCGGGCGAGTTCGGCCTTGGCCTCGATGTCCAGGCCGGTGAGGATGAACTCCATCTCGTTGCGGAAGCCGCCGAGGGTGTTCAGCGACACCTTCAGCTGCGGCGGCGGTGGCTCCCCGGTGACGCCGCTGATCAGGACCCGGTCGGTGCCGTCCTGGTGCAGCTGGATGCTGTCGAGCCGGGTCGTCACGTCCGGTCCGGCGTAGCGCGCGCCCTGGATCTCGTACATGAGCTGCGCTTCGACGGTGTCGACGGTGACCGCGCCGCCGGTATTGGGGTGCTTGGTGATGACGCTCGAGCCGTCGCGGCGGATCTCGGCGATCGGGAAGCCGGGCCGGCGCAGGTCGGCGATCTCGCCGAAGAAGGAGTAGTTGCCGCCGGTCGCCTGGGTGCTGCACTCGATCACGTGCCCGGCGACGACGGCGCCGGCGAGCTGGTCGTAGTCGGTGCGGCCCCAGCCGAAATGCGCCGCCGCGGGGCCCACGATGACCGAGGCGTCGGTGACCCGTCCGGTGACGACCACGTCGGCGCCGGCGTTCAGGCACTCGACGATGCCCCAGGCACCCAGGTAGGCGTTGGCCGCCAGCGGCGTGCCGAGGTTCAATTCGGCCGCGCGGGCGGTGATGTTGTCGCCCTCGACGTGGGCGATGTTGACAACGAGGCCCAGTGTGTCGGCGAGCTCGCGGAGCTTGGCGGCCAGCCCGGCCGGGTTGAGGCCGCCGGCGTTGACGACGATCTGGACGTTGCGGTCCAGCGCCAGACCCAGACAGTCCTCCATCTGGCGCACGAACGTCTTGGCGTAGCCGAGGCTGGCGTCCTTCATCATGTCCCGGCCGAGGATCAGCATGGTCAGCTCGGCGAGGTAGTCGCCGGTCAGGACGTCGAGGTCGCCGCCCTCCAGCATTTCCCGGACCGCGCTGAGACGGTCGCCGTAGAAGCCCGAACAGTTGCCGATGCGGATCAGATCCGGATCGGCGGCAAGGTCGCTCATCGAGGACGAGTCTCGCAGCGAGCCCGAAAAAAAGCAAGCACGCATGCTTGTATTTGCGGGATCGTCAGCGCCTGCTGCGCGACCGGCGGGCCGCCGGCGTCGGAATGCCATTTTGGAGCCGACGCTGGTCACCGGCTATCCTGGCAAGAACTGTCGGCGCTGGACTGTGCACGGCAACATCGGTATCAAGGAGAAGCTCGATCATGGCTGTGCCCAAGCGCAGGATGTCGCGTGCGAACACCCGTTCCCGTCGCGCGCAGTGGAAAGCCGAAGCCCCCGGGCTGGTCAACGTCACGGCGGGCGGCCAGCAGCACAAGGTGCCGCGTCGGCTGCTCAAGGCCGCGCGCCTGGGCCTGATCGACCTCGACCGCCGCTAGTTGGGTCGCGGCGACGCCGAGCGTGCATCCAGGGCGGGAATTCGCCCGATTTTCCGCTACAGGCGCACGTTCGGTGGCTGAGCCGGTGAAAGTGCAGGCCTAAGGCGCCAGGGCGCGCCTCTTAGGCCGCTCTCAGGCGATGGGATAAAACTAGAGGCCGTGCGGATACTTGTCGTCGATGACGATCGCGCGGTGCGTGAATCGCTACGCAGATCCCTTTCCTTCAATGGCTATTCGGTGGCTTTGGCCACCGATGGCGTGGAGGCGTTAGAGGCGATCGCTGCGGATCGGCCCGACGCGGTGATTCTGGATGTGATGATGCCGCGGCTGGACGGCCTGGAAGTCTGCCGTCAGCTGCGCAGCACCGGCGATGATCTCCCCATCCTGGTGTTGACCGCCCGCGACTCGGTGTCCGAGCGGGTCGCGGGTCTCGATGCCGGTGCCGATGACTACTTGCCTAAACCCTTCGCGCTCGAAGAGTTGCTGGCCCGGATGCGAGCCCTGTTGCGGCGCACCGTCCCTGACGTGTCCGGCGACTCCGCGCCGATGACGTTCACCGACTTGACGCTGGACCCGGTGACCCGCGAAGTCACCCGGGGTGAGCGCCAAATCAGCCTGACCCGTACCGAATTCGCGCTGCTGGAGATGCTGATCGCCAATCCGCGCCGGGTGTTGACCCGCAGCCGCATTCTGGAGGAGGTGTGGGGATTCGACTTCCCCACCTCCGGGAATGCGCTGGAGGTCTACATCGGGTATCTGCGTCGGAAAACGGAGGCCGAGGGGGAGTCGCGGCTGATCCACACCGTGCGCGGTGTGGGTTATGTGTTGCGCGAGTCGTCGCCTTGATGCCGTCGCTGGGACACCGCGGTCCGCGGCGAGGCACCACGTCGGTGTCGCTGCGTGGGCGGGTGATGCTGCTGGCGATGTCCATGGTGGCGATGGTCGTCTTTGTGATGGCGTTCGCCGTCTACAAGGTGATCTCGGTCGCGCTGTATAAGGACATCGACAACCAGCTGTGGAGCCGCGCGCAGCTGCTGATCGCCAGCGGTTCCCTGGCGGCCAATCCCGGCAAGGCGATCGAGGGCACCGCCTACTCGGATGTGAACGCGATGCTGGTGGTGCCCGGCCGGGCGACCTATATGGCCAATCAGCAAGGACAGCGGCTGCCGGTGGAAGGGCCGGAGGAGGCCGTCATCCGCGGTGAGCGGTTCATGTCTTGGCACACCGTGGGTAAGCAGCGGGTGTTCGCCGTGCACCTGCCCAACGACAATTCGTTGCTGATCTCCAAGAGCCTGGTTCCCACCGACGCGGTGATGATGCGGCTGCGGTGGGTGCTGCTGGTCGTGGGCGGGGTGGGGCTGGCGGTCGCCGCGATCGCCGGGGAGATGGTGACCCGCGCCGGGTTGCGGCCGGTGGGTCGTCTCACCGAGGCGACCGAACGGGTGGCGCGTACCGACGACCTGCGACCCATCCCGGTCTACGGCAGCGACGAATTGGCCCGGCTCACCGAGGCGTTCAACCTGATGCTGCGGGCGCTGGCCGAGTCACGGGAGCGTCAGGCGCGATTGGTCGCCGACGCCGGCCATGAACTGCGCACCCCGCTGACCTCGCTGCGCACCAACGTGGAGTTGTTGATGGCCTCGATGGAGCCCGGTGCGCCACGACTGCCGGAGCAGGAAATGGCCGATCTGCGCGCCGATGTGATCGCCCAGATCGAGGAACTCTCCACCCTGGTCGGTGATTTGGTGGACCTCACCCGGGATGAGGCCCGCGAAGTGGTGCACGAGCCGGTGGACATGTCCGAGGTCATCGACCGCAGCCTGGAGCGAGTCCGGCGGCGCCGCAACGATATTGAGTTCGACGTTGAGGTCACCCCGTGGCAGGTCTACGGCGATGCCGCCGGGCTGTCGCGTGCGGTGCTGAATCTGCTGGACAATGCGGCCAAGTGGAGTCCGTCGGGCGGGCGGGTCGGTCTGCGGCTGACCCAGCTCGATCCGTCCCACGCCGAGCTGGTGGTCTCCGATCAAGGGCCGGGCATCCCGCCGGAGGAGCGCCGGCTGGTGTTCGAGCGGTTCTTCCGGTCGGACTCGGCCCGGGCAATGCCCGGTTCGGGGCTGGGACTGGCAATCGTCAAACAGGTGGTCCTCAAGCATGGCGGCGCCCTGCGCGTCGAAGACACCACCCCGGGCGCTCAGCCGCCGGGAACCTCGATCTACCTGCTGCTGCCCGGGCGTCCGGTCGCGGATGTGGCGTTGCCCACGCCGGTGGCAGACGAGCAGGTCGCGGCCACCGCGCCCCCTGGCGGGCAAAAATCTGCGAACCCACCGAGTAGCATCACAGGCGATTCTCAGTCCGGGCAGGCAACGTAGTCGTGCAGCACACGTTGCATCTCATTTCAACTCCGAGGAGGAGTGACGTAGCGACATGACGAATCACCCACGGTATTCGCCACCGCCGCAGCCGGAGCACCACACCGGGTCGGCCCCGGTGATGTCGTCACCCGAGCACACCGGGCAGATTCCGCACCAGACGCTGTCACACCCGTACGACTGGCGTTATGCGCAGCAACAGCAACAGCAACAGCAGCATCGCCCCCCGTACGACGGCTATCGGGGCGCGCCGCCCGGATTTGACCGGCCCCCCGCCGGTTTCCGGCCAATGCCGCAAAAGCGTTCCCGGACAGGGTTATTGATGACCGGTGCGGTGGCCATCGCGGTGGTGTCGGCCGGTATCGGCGGAACCGTTGCGACGGTGATGCGTCCGGACCGGCCGGCGGTCGGCAGCGGACCTACCGTGACCGCGCCGGTGAACGCGCCGACACAACCGGCCGGCGCGAGCCTGCCCGAGGGCACCGTGGAGAAGGTCGCCGCCAAGGTGGTGCCCAGCGTGGTGATGCTGGAAACCGACCTGGGCCGCCAGTCCGAGGAGGGCTCGGGTATCATCTGGTCGACCGACGGGTTGATCCTCACCAACAACCACGTCGTCGCGGCCGCCGCCAAAACCGATCACCCCGGCCCAGGGCCGAAAACCACCGTGACCTTCGCCGATGGACGTACCGCATCGTTCACCGTGGTCGGGGCCGACCCGGCCAGCGACATCGCCGTCGTCCACGTCGACGGGGTGTCCAACCTGACCCCGATCTCGCTGGGCTCCTCGGCGAATCTGCGGGTCGGCCAGGACGTGGTGGCGGTCGGCTCCCCGCTGGGGCTGGAGGGCACCGTCACCACCGGGATCGTCAGCGCGCTCAACCGGCCGGTCTCGACCAGCGGTGAGGCGGGAAACCAGAACACCGTGCTGGACGCCATCCAGACCGACGCCGCGATCAACCCGGGTAACTCCGGTGGCGCGTTGGTCAACATGAACGGCGATCTGGTCGGGATCAACTCGGCGATCGCCACCCTGGGCGGCGATTCGGCCGAGGCGCAAAGCGGCTCGATCGGGCTGGGCTTTGCCATCCCGGTGGACCAGGCCAAGCGCATCGCCGACGAGTTGATCAACAGCCCCAGCCACACCGCGACCCACGCCTCGCTGGGGGTGCGGGTCACCAGCGATCGCAACGCCCACGGCGCGAAGATCGTCGAGGTGGTCGCCGGGCAGGCCGCGGCCAAAGCGGGGTTGCCCGACGGGGTCACCGTCACCAAGCTCGACGACCGCCCGATCGGCGGCGCCGACGCGTTGGTCGCCGCCGTGCGGTCCAAGGCACCCGGTGAAACGGTGACGCTGACCTACCTGGATCCGGGTGGGGACAGCAAGACCGTGCAGGTCGTGCTGGGGACGGCGGAGCAGTGATGGGAGTCGGCGGGCCGCGGTCAGTGCCTCCAGATACGGTGGCATCCATGGAAAAGGCAGGGGACATGGTCGGCAGGGCCCTCGTCGTCGTGGTCGACGACCGCACCGCGCACGGCGACGAGGACCACAGTGGGCCGCTGGTGACCGAGCTGCTTGCCGAGGCCGGGTTTTTGGTGGACGGCGTGGTGGCCGTGGCCGCCGATGAGGTCGAGATTCGCAACGCGCTGAACACCGCGGTGATCGGCGGGGTGGACCTGGTGGTGTCGGTGGGCGGCACCGGGGTGACGCCCCGCGATGTCACCCCCGAAGCCACCCGCGAGATTCTGGACCGTGAAATCCTCGGCATTTCCGAAGCGCTGCGGGCCTCGGGACTGTCGGCCGGGATCGTCGACGCCGGATTGTCCCGCGGGCTGGCCGGAATATCGGGGAGCACCCTGGTGGTCAATCTCGCCGGTTCCCGTTATGCCGTCCGCGACGGAATGGCGACCCTGAATCCGCTGGCCACCCAGATCATTGGCCAATTATCGAGTTTGGAGATCTGAACCCGGTGTTCGACACCGAATTTCCGGCCGCGTCGGCCGACGAGCGCGACCCGGACGCCGCGCGCGACATCGAGGAGCGCGAGCGGTGGCTGCGGGATAACGTGCCACCGCATCACGGCTGATCAGGGCCCTGCACCGGGCATCGTCGAGGTCACGGCCCGGTTAACGTTCGATTCCCACTTCATCGGCAATCTCGCCGAAAACGCGCGATTGTGCGCAGCTGCGCATACCGTTTTCCTGGGCGAAGTCGCGTCGCCCCAGTAAGTGGTGCCAATGGAACGGCTTATGAAAGGGGCATTCATGCTCAAGGGGTTCAAGAATTTCTTGATGCGCGATGACGTGATCACCACTGCGGTCGGCCTGGTTGTCGCACTGGCTTTCTCGAACCTGGTGAAGGCCTTTACCGACAGCGTCATCACCCCGCTGGTGGCGGCCGTGCAACCCGGCAGCGGAAAGCTCGGGCTGGGCGTGCAACTCAAGGCCGGTAATGAGGCGACGTTCCTCGACTTCGGGGCGTTGATCTCGGCATTCATCTACTTCGTTGTCTTCATGGCGGTGGTCTATTTCCTGATCGTGCTGCCGTACAAGCATCTCCAGGCGCGCCGCGGGGTCACCGTGTTCGGCGACGAGGAGCCGGCCCCGTCCACCAAGACCTGCGAGGAGTGCCTGTCCGACGATCTGCCGCTGGCGGCCCGCAAATGCAAGCACTGCGGCAGCCTGCAGGTCACCTCGTCCTGACATAGCCCGTTTAGTGCAGGGTGAACGTCACCGTCTGGGCCAGCGCGGCCCCGGCGACGGCGTTGGCGGCGCCCACCGGCAGCGCGACCAGCACCACCCGGTCATCGGATTGAGCCTGCTGCTTGGCCGACACCAGGACCACCACCGCATTGCCGGCCACCAGCTTCGGGGCAGCCCCGGCCGGTGACGGCGCGCCCGCGGCCTCGGGGGCGGCGGCCAGGATGTCGACGACGTCGCCGGGACGAAGCAGATCGATCAGCCCGGCGTCGGCCGGATGGACCGGCACGATCCGGGCGTCGGGCCCGGCCGTCGACTCGGCCAGCCGCGCGCCCAGCAACCGGACATCGGTGAGCACCTCCCCACGCCGCGTCGCGCCCGCCACCGTCGCACCGGCCACCGCACCCGGGCTGGTTTGCGCCCCGTCCGGAATCGTTGCGCTCGGCCGCCGCTCGAGGCGGACATCGTCGGTGGTCAACGCCGTGCCCGGCTCCAGGTCGTGCGCCGCCACCAGCACCGGGGTGCGGTCAGCGTCGGGATCGGAGCGCAACGCCGCAATCCCGGCCAACACCACCAGTCCGCCGGCGGCGACGCGGCGGGCCAGCACCGTGCGGGCCCAATCGGGGTGCAGCCACAGCGCGAGCCGGCTGGCCAGGGTGGGGTTGAGCGATTCGCCCATGCGGCCACGGTAGGCAGCAACCTGCGCGGCCGCCTGCGTCGTGCGGCGCGGGCTGTGGATAAGGAAGTGCCGTCCGGCCGCGCCGGTTTAGCTGGAGGCGGCCGCGGTGGACGGGGCGGGGGTGGAGCTGGCGGTCGACTTCTCGGTGGAACCGGACTTGTCGCCGGAGCTGGAGCTGGAGTCCGAGCTGCTCTTGGCGGAGCCGTTGATGGTGCTCTTGGTCGACTCGCGGCTGTCGGTGCGGTAGAAACCGCTGCCCTTGAACACCACGCCGACCGACCCGAACAGCTTGCGGAGTCGACCAGAGCAGTTCTCGCAGGTGGTCAACGCATCGTCGGTGAACGCCTGCACCACGTCGAAGCGGTTGCCGCACGCGGTACACGCATAGCTATAAGTCGGCACAGAAACCTCCGTGATGTGCGCAGAGTTGTTAGCACTCTACAGTGCTAAGTGCTAGAACCGCTATGTGGCGCGTGTCATTCCCGCGCCGAGCGAGGTCACGCCCGTGCCGGGGGTCAGCGCATGGGTCATCCGCACATCGTGCGGCTCGCACGGCAGCTCGTCGAGCACCTCCTCATCGCGGACCACCGCGATGAGCGGCGCCTCCGGCGCGGCCAACGCCAGGGAGCGGTCGTAGAAGCCGCCGCCACGGCCCAGCCGCACGCCGTGGCGGTCGACGGCCAGCGCCGGGACCAGCACCGCCCCGGCCTGTCCCAGCGCCGACGCCGGCAGCCACGGCTCGGGCGGTTCGAGCAGGCCGAACCGCGCGGCCACCAGCCGTCCCGGCCGGTACTCGCCCCAGCGCAGCGGCAGCGGAACATCGTCGCTGGTGGTGCGGGCGACCGGCAGCAACACCCGCAGGTTGCGCCGCGACAACACGTCCAGCATGGCGATCGCCCCGGGTTCGGCGCCCACCGGCACGTAGGCGCAGACGGTGCCGGTGCCGGTCGTCAGCGCACTGAGGTGTTCGGTGAGCGCCTGCGCCTCGGCGGCCCGCACGTCGTCGGCAATTGCACGGCGGGCCTGCAGCAGCCGGCTGCGCAGAGCGGCCTTGCCTGCGGTGCCCATGGCCTCCACGATGCCAGGACCGGCGTTCCCGCGCGCCGACCCGATGCAGTTATCGTGTGAACGATGTCTGGATCACAGCTTCCGGTTCCGCGCACGGCGATCGTGCCCGCGGCCGGTCTGGGCACCCGATTTTTGCCGGCGACCAAGACGGTGCCCAAGGAGCTGCTGCCGGTGGTCGACACCCCCGGCATCGAATTGGTGGCCGCCGAGGCCGCCGACGCCGGTGCCGAGCGGTTGGTGATCGTCACCTCCGAGGGCAAAGACAGCGTCGTCGCCCACTTCGTCGAAGACCTGGTGCTGGAGGGCACGCTGGAGGCGCGCGGCAAGAAGGCCATGCTGGCCAAGGTGCGCCGGGCGCCGCAGCTGATCAAGGTCGAGTCGGTGGTGCAGGCCGAGCCGCTGGGGTTGGGCCACGCCATCGGTTGCGTGGAGCCCACCCTGGCCGACGACGAAGATTCCGTCGCGGTGCTGCTGCCCGACGACTTGGTGCTGCCGACCGGGGTGCTGGAAACGATGTCGAAGGTGCGCGCGCACCGCGGCGGCACCGTGTTGTGCGCCATCGAGGTCACGCCCGAGGAGGTCAGCGCCTACGGCGTCTTCGATGTCGAACCCGTGCCCGACAGCGACAACCCGGACGTGCTCAAGGTCGTCGGCATGGTGGAGAAACCCAAGGCCGAGGATGCGCCGTCCATGTACGCCGCCGCCGGGCGTTATGTGCTCGACCGGGCCGTCTTCGATGCGTTGCGCCGCATCGACCGCGGCGCCGGCGGCGAAGTGCAAATCACCGATGCGATCGCGCTGCTGATCTCCGAAGGCCACCCGGTCCACGTCGTCGTGCACCGCGGGTCTCGACACGATCTGGGAAATCCCGGCGGCTACCTCAAGGCTGCGGTTGACTTTGCCTTGGATCGTGACGACTACGGCCCGGAATTGCGGCGGTGGTTGGTGGCGCGATTGGGCCTGACCGAAGATTAGTCACCGGGCAATCGGATCGGGCCAACGCCGGGCACTCCGAGTTCGGCGGTAACCGCTCGACGGCAGAAAGGCGCGCGTTGCGTTCGGTGGAGGAGCAGCAGGCTCGGGTGACGGCGGCTGCGGTGGCGCCGAGACCGATCCGGGTTGCGATCGCCGAAGCGCAGGGCCTGATGTGCGCGGAAGAAGTCGTCACCGAGCAGCCGATGCCGGGCTTTGATCAGGCCGCGATCGACGGCTACGCGGTGCGCAGCGTCGACGTGCTCGACGTCCACGATGATGAGGCCGGGGCGGCCTCCGGCGAGGTCATCCTGCCGGTGATGGGAACCATCGAGGCCGGGGCGCGCACCCCCAGCCGGCTGCAGCCGCGTCAGGCCGCGCGGGTGCAGACCGGGGCCCCGATGCCGACGCTGGCCGATGCGGTGTTGCCGCTGCGCTGGACCGACGGCGGGAAGTCCCGGGTGCGGGTGCTGCGCGGGGTGCGCTCGGGGGCGTATGTCCGCCGGACCGGCGACGATGTGCAGCCCGGCGACGTCGCGGTGCGGTCCGGGACGGTGATCGGCGCCGCGCAGGTGGGCCTGCTGGCCGCGGTGGGCCGCGAGCGGGTACTGGTGCATCCGCGGCCGCGGCTGTCGGTGATGTCGGTGGGGGGCGAGTTGGTCGACATCGCCCGCACCCCCGGCAACGGCCAGGTGTATGACGTCAACTCCTATGCGTTGGCGGCCGCCGGCCGCGACGCCGGGGCCGAGGTGAACCGGGTCGGCATCGTCAGCAGCGACCCCGCCGAACTGCGCGAAGTGGTCGAGGGTCAGCTGAACCGGGCCGAGATCGTGGTGATCGCTGGCGCGGTCGGGGGTGCGGCCGCCGAGGCGGTGCGCGCGGTGCTGTCCGAACTCGGCGAGATGGAGGTGGCCCGGATCG
This sequence comes from Mycobacterium talmoniae, assembly GCF_001854525.1. Lineage (NCBI taxonomy): Bacteria > Bacillati > Actinomycetota > Actinomycetes > Mycobacteriales > Mycobacteriaceae > Mycobacterium > Mycobacterium talmoniae. Next base: position 42,887 of record NZ_MLQM01000006.1, on the reverse strand, counting down.
CCATGCATCCGGGCTCGGTGCAAGGTTTCGGTCAGCTGGGGCCAGACGGTGTTCCGACCTTCCTGCTGCCGGCCAACCCGGTCAGCGCGCTGGTGGTGTTCGAGGTGATGGTCCGGCCGCTGATCCGGTTGTCGCTGGGCAAGCGGCAGCCGATGCGCCGGGTGGTGCCGGCCCGTACGCTGTCACCGATCAGCTCGGTGGTCGGACGCAAGGGCTACCTGCGGGGCCAGCTGATGCGGGATCAGGACACCGAGGAATACCTGGTGCAGGCGCTGGGCGGGGCCCCGGGTGCGTCCTCGCACCTGCTGGCCACCCTGGCCGAAGCCAACTGTCTGGTGGTGGTGCCCGAGGAGGCCGAGCAGATTCCGACCGGTGAACTCATCGACGTCGCCTTTTTGGCTCAGCGCGGCTGAGCGGCGTACACGCTCGTGAACTTGTGGCGCTCCAGCTCCCAGCATCCGGGTTGGCCGAAGGTGCTGGGGCCGCTGCGCGTCGCGGCCGGGGTGATCCGGCTGCGGCCGGTGCGGATGCGCGACGGCGCGCACTGGAGCCGGATCCGGCTGGCCGACCGGGCCTATCTGGAGCGGTGGGAGCCCACCGCGGAGGTGAATTGGAATCTGCGGCATGCGCTTTCGGCGTGGCCCGCGGTGTGTTCCAGCCTGCGCTCGGAGGCCCGGAAGGGCCGCATGCTGCCGTTCAGCATCGAGCTGGACGGCCAGTTCTGCGGCCAGTTGACGATCGGCAACGTCACCCATGGGGCGTTGCGGTCGGCGTGGATCGGCTACTGGGTGTCCAGTGCGGCCACCGGCGGCGGGGTGGCCACCGGGGCGTTGGCGTTGGGCCTGGACCACTGCTTCGGGTCGGTGAAACTGCATCGGGTGGAAGCCACCGTGCGTCCGGAGAACGCGGCCAGCCGGGCGGTGCTGGCCAAGGTCGGTTTCCGGGAAGAGGGCTTGCTGCGGCGTTACCTCGACGTCGACGGGGGCTGGCGCGACCACCTCTTGGTGGGCCTGACCGTCGAGGAGGTCGAAGGCTCGGTGACCTCGCGGCTGGTGCGCAACGGCCAGGCCAGCTGGGTGTGACTTGTTTGGGGGCCCTGCGGTGGCGGCCGCGAGCCTGCGGTGGTGGTCGCGAGTCTGCGGTGGTGGCGTCGAGTCTGCGGTGAGGGTGTCGAGTCTGCGCTGACGGCGCCGAGTCTGCGGTGAGGGTCTCGACTCTGCGGTGGTGGCGCCGAGTCTGCGGTGATGCCGTGTTTTCGCGCCGATACTGGGCCTGAGCGCAGGCTCGATGCCCTGGACGCAGTCTCGATGCCCTGAGCGCAGAGTCGGCGCCCTGGACGCAGTCTCGATGCCGTGAGCGCAGTCTCGATGCCGTGAGTACAGGCTCGGCGCCCTGGACGCAGGCTCGATGCCACCAGCGCAGTCTCGAGGCCGAAAAAGCCTCTCGCAAGAATTTTCGGTGTTACTACTGTGGCAGTTGTGGCTATTGAGGCCTTAGCGGAGTAAATTACAGACATGTAATTGTACTCGGCGCGTCAGCCGCGGACGCGCTGGTCGCATACCTAGCCTTGGCTAGGAAAGGAGCAGGCCACCATGCCCAGCATCCCCCAATCGTTGCTCTGGATATCACTGGTAGTGCTTTGGCTCTTCGTGCTGGTGCCCATGCTGATCAGCAAGCGCGAGGCCGTGCGCCGTACCAGCGATGTGGCCTTGGCGACGCGGGTGCTCAACAGCGGCAGCGCCGCGCGGCTGCTCAAACGCGGCGGCCCCGCGGCCGGTCATCGCAGTGATCCCGATTGGCGACCCGAGCAAGACCACGCCGACGACGAGTTCGACGACGCCGACACGGACACCGAGACCCCGTCGCAGGCGGTCGCCGTGCAGGCGGCCGAGGTTGAGGAAGCCGAGCCGGATTACCTGGACGTCGAGGTTGTCGAAGAGGATTCCGGGGCGCTGCCGGTGGGAGCTAGCGCGGAGGCGACGGACGCGGACGACCCCGAGGGGGCCGAGGACCCGCTTACCGACGAAGCCGAGTACGAGACCGAAGACCTCGACGACGACGAAGACGCCGGCGACGACGACCCCGATGAGGCCGACGCCGACGAATACGAGTACGTCGAGGACACCTCGGGGCTGGAAGCGGAGGCCGACCCGCCCACCACGGCGACGCGCACGCCGTTGTCGGGGGCGTCGCGCCGCCGCCGTTACGACTCGAAAACCGCTGCGGCGGTCAGCGCGCGCAAGTACAAGTTCCGCAAGCGGATGCTGATGGCGATGGCGCTGGTGCTGGTGGCATCGGCCGCGGCGGCCTTCACCGTGGCGCCCGGTGCGTGGTGGCTGTGCGGCAGCGCCGCGGGCGTGACCGTGCTCTACCTGGCCTACCTGCGTCGGCAGACCCGCATCGAAGAGCGGCTGCGGCGTCGGCGCATGCAGCGGATGGCGCGGTCGCGGCTGGGCGTGGAAAACACTCACGACCGCGAATTCGACGTGGTCCCGGCCCGGTTGCGCCGGCCCGGAGCCGCGGTGCTCGAGATCGACGACGAGGACCCGGCCTTCGAGCATCTGGCCTACGCCTCGTATGCGCGCGACTACGACTGGCGCACCGATCTCCCGCGCGCGGCCGGCCAGTAGCCCGTCGCAAACCGTGTTCGGTTTCTGGTCGCCGGGCGGTGACTGGTAACCTGCTAGCGGCCAGGGGCTATGGCGCAGTTGGTAGCGCGACTCGTTCGCATCGAGTAGGTCAGGGGTTCGATTCCCCTTAGCTCCACCAGGTAAAACCCCAGTTATGCTGGGGTTTTCTTGTTTGCGGTGGCGCAACAAAATGTAGGCTGGGCGCTCATGTACGAAGACCTGTTCGTGGTGGACGTGGAGGCGACCGCCCCAACACCGATGACCGGGGTGATGCCCTGTTTCGGTGCGGTGCACGTCGTCAGCGGACGGACCTTCTACGGGCACCTGTACCGGTGGCGTCACGACCCCGCGGGGCTGCCCGTGCTGGAACTCGGCGACGACGGGGCCTCGATCGCCGAACCGTACTGGGCGGTCGACGGCCAAGACGCCCTGCACGGTGAGCAGCCGGGCGACGTCGCCGCCGCGCTGCAGGCCTGGGTCGGTGGCTTCGAGGTCGCCCGACCCACGCTCGTCAGCGACAACAATGGCTTCGACGCGATGTGGCTGAACTGTTTCACCGACGGCGCGGGGCTGGGCCTGCTGTTCGGGCATTCCAGCAGGCGGATCGGCGACTACTTCGCCGGCACCCGCGGTCGGTGGGCCGACCAGTCGTCGTGGAAGTCGTTGCGCCGCACCGCACATACCCATCACCCGGTCGACGACGCCATCGGCAACGCCGAGGCGCTGCGGGTCATCCTCGGGATCGGGTCGTAACTCATCGAGAGTCGTCGGCGCCAAGCATCGGCTGCCACCACCCGTCGTTCATGAGGTGAAGGCCGGAGCCAGGAAACGCTGTAGAACCTGTTGTTCGACGCGGCCGCTCCCGATTGGCCAGTAGGCCAGGGATAGCACGACGCGCACGATCCATTGCGCCGCCTGGGGGTCGTCGTCGGTGATCCCGGTGAGCTCGGCCGCAAGATGCCCGAGCACTGGCGAGGAATGCAGCTCACCCAAATCCGGAGAACTGCCCGGGCTGAGCATCAGTCGCCGGAGCGGGTCCGACCTGATCTGCTGCAGTGCCACGGTGACAGCGGTGATGACCCGTTCCGCACCGCTGAGCCCGTCCACGGCACGCCGAACCGTCTCAATGATTCCGGCGGAAAGGCGGACGAGCACCGCGTCACGGATTTGGGCCTTGCCGCCCGCGTAGCGATAGATGGTGGCTCTGGAACAGTGAACCCGCGCCGCCAGGGTATCGATGTCGAAAGCATCGAGCCCCTCGCGCACGATGAGGTCGGTCGCGGCGGCGTAAATGCGATCAGCCGCCGCCGCTCGGCGGTCGCCGCCAACGACCCAGTCGTCGCGAACCATCGGCGTCACCCCTCTGAATCGGTTGGTCCATATGTTCTCAATTTTGAGACAGCATAGGCGGTATGTTCCAGCGTTTGCGCAGCTGAGTCACCGCCGGTGAGACGACCGCACCCCCAGCCGAGTTCGCCGCATCGCAACTTTGTCGACGTCGATTGACGCGGCGCGCCGGCGCCCCGCAGCGTGGAGCCATGACATCGGACGATGGTGGCCTCGGGCTCGCGCTGTTCAACGACCGGTTTGTGCAGGATCCGCATCCGCTCTATGAGCGGATGCACCAGACCGGGCCTGTCCATCGCATCGGGGATTCCGGCTTCTACGCCGTGAGCAGTTGGGTCGCCGTCAACGAGGCGGTCACGCGCTGCGCCGACTTCTCGTCGAACCTGACCGCGACGATGATGTATGAACCCGGAGGCACCATCACCCCCTTCCCGGTCGGCGAACTCGGCGGCCCCACCCAAGCCTTGGCAACCGCTGATGAGCCAGCACATTCCGTGCATCGCAAGGCGCTGTTGCCGCAGCTCGCCGCCAAGCGCATCCGCGCCTTCGAACCCTTCATCGCCGACACCGCCGCCCACATCTGGAACGCCCATGCCGAAGACGGACGCATCGAATGGATGAGCGCGATGGCGAACCGACTCCCGATGATGATTGTCGGGCGCATCATCGGCGTCCCCGACGCCGATATCGGCAAGCTCATCCACTGGGGCTATGCGGCGACCCAGGTGGTCGAAGGGCTGGTCACCCGGGATCAGCTGGACGCCGCCGGCACCGCCGTAATGGAACTCAGCGCCTACATCACCGAACAGTTTCACGGCGCGGCAAGCGATCCGCAAGACAACCTGCTGGGCGACCTCGCGACCGCCTGTGCCACCGGCGAACTGGACAACCTAGCGGCGCTGGCCATGATGATCACGCTGTTCAGCGCGGGCGGGGAGTCCACCGCCTCCCTGATCGGTTCGGCCGCATGGGTACTCGCGACGCGGCCGGATATTCAGCCGCGGGTGCGTGATCACCCGGACCTGCTCGGGGCGTTTCTCGAAGAGGTGCTGCGCTACGAGCCACCCTTCCGGGGTCATTACCGGCATGTCGTCAACGACACCGAACTGTGCGGTGTCGAGTTAGCGGCCGGTTCCCGACTGCTCCTGTTGTGGGGAGCGGCGAATCGGGACCCGTCGCACTTCGACAACCCTGGACAGTTTCGACTCGACAGGCCAGCGGGAAAGGGGCATATCAGTTTCGGCAGGGGAATCCACTTCTGCGTCGGGGCGGCACTGGCTCGATTGGAGGCGAAGGTCGTGCTGGGTCACCTCCTCGAACGGACCTCCAACATCGCGGCCGCCGACGTCGGGAAGTGGCTCCCCAGCCTCCTGGTCCGCCGCCTCGAACGCCTACAAATCGCCTATGAGTGAGACATTTTGAGCGACCTTTGCGTTCGTGCGAAGCACGATTCACTGCGGTGTCGCGGCCTGCGCGCGCACTGACGGTCCGATCCAAGCGTCCAGGAAGCCACGCAATTGCCTGCCCGCGCGGGGTGGGCGTCCCGGGTCCACGATCAGCGACTGCAGCGTGCGCAGCATGATCTCGACCAGTTCATCCAACTTGCCCTCGCCGAATCCCGCTGCCGGCCAATCCACGTCGAATCGCTGCAGGATCGACCGGCCGAACGAGATGGCCAGGTCGGAGGTCACCCCCGCGGTGAAGGCGCTGGCCTTGCCCGGCTGGAACACCAGGCCGAGGTACTTGTCGTGGGCCAGTTGTTCGAAGGTGTAGGCGATGCCCTCCACCACGGCCTCGGTGGGATCGGTGATCGACCCTAGATGGGCCGCCAGCCGATCGAGGAAGCCGTCCACCGACGACAGTGCCGTGGCGCCCAACAGCGCCTCATGGGTGGGGAAGTAGCGGTAGATCGTCTGCCGGGTGACGCCCAGCGCCTGAGCGACCTCCGACACGCTGGCGGTGCCGCGCTCATCGATAGCGCCGCGCGTCGCGGCCAGGATGCGCGCGACCGCTTCGTCGTCGTCATCCGGAATGTCTCCCGACCAGCCGTGTCGCCGCATCGCGTGATCGTCGCACAATCGGGGCCGCAACCTTGACAATACAAACCATGATCACTGTATGGTCAAAGGGAATCGAAGGAGACGATGGTGACGACGACCCACAGCCCGGTGCGCGGCACCGACGAGGCGTTGACCCGGCGCGGCTTACGGCACGCCCTGGACGGAACGACGGACCTGGCCGACCGCGAACTTCGAGTGCCGCTGCACTATTACCGCGATCCCAAGATCACCGAGATCGAGGAGTCGCAGATCCTGCGCCGGGTGCCGTTGGCTATCGTGCCGTCGGCGCAACTGCCGGAAAAGAACGACTACGTGGTGCGCTCGGTGCTGGGCGATTCGCTGTTGGTGACCCGTGACCGCTCCGGCGCCAGCCACGTCTTGCTCAACTACTGCCGGCACCGTGGCGCGATGCCGGCCTGCGGGTCGGGCAACGCTGCCCGGTTCGTGTGCCCGTATCACGCCTGGACCTACAAGAACACCGGCGAACTGTTCATGGTGCCGGGCAAGGCCGGCTTCGATTCGATGGACACCCGGGACTACGGATTGGTGGAACTGCCCTCCGAGGAGCGGCACGGTTTCATCTGGGCGGTGCTGACCGCCGACGCGACCCTCGACCTCGACGCGCACCTGGGTGACTTCGGTGCCGAACTGGCGCTGTGGAACTACGGGTCCTACGGCTATCACAAGGAGCGTGAGTTCACCTCCGAGGTGTCGTGGAAGGGCGCGTTGGAAGCCTTCGCCGAGGGCTACCACTTCCCGTACGTCCACGGGCAAAGCCTGATCGGGCAAAACACGCTCGCCAACACGATGGTCTACGACGAGTTCGGTAAGCATCATCGGATCGGGTTCCCGTTCAACTGGATCACCAACGTGGAATCCGATCCCGAGGCATCCCGTGAGCCACTGGCCAACATGGGCGTCATCTACTGGGTGTACCCGAACCTCATCCTCGCCAATAGTCCCGTGGGCGTGGAGATCATCGACATGCTGCCCGCCGGCGAGCCGACCCGCTGTACCGTGCGGCACAGTTGGATGGGACGCGTGCCCGCCACCACCGAGGACATGCGCGCCGGCTACGACGCCGTGTTCGACGGCGTGCATGCCGCGGTGCGTGACGAGGACTTCGCCATGCTGCCGCAATGCGGCGAGGGTGTCCGGCACGGCCAGCACGACCATATGATCATCGGCCGCAACGAAATCGGCGTACAGCACATGATCAAGGTGTTCGCCGAGGAGTTGGGCGTCGCACTCGCCTGACGTCAGGGATGGTCGTGGAGAACCTCGATTGACTCTGCGGCTACCAGGCAAAAGTTCGAGTAGACCCCCTGGTACGCGCAGAGTCAACGCAGCGCAGAGTCAACGCGGCGCAGCGCCAACGCCGCGACGCTCAGATCAGGCCCTGGGCCAGCATGGCGTCGGCTACCTGGGTGAACCCGGCGATGTTGGCGCCGGTGATGTAATTGCCGGGCGCACCGTACTCCTCGGCGGTGGCCAGGCAGCGGTCGTGGATGCCGTGCATGATGGCGGCCAGTCGCTGTTCCGTGTAGCCGAAGGTCCACGAGTCGCGGGATGCATTCTGCTGCATCTCCAGTGCGCTGGTGGCGACCCCGCCGGCGTTGGCCGCCTTGCCCGGCGCGAAGGTCACCCCCGCCTCGGCGAACGCCTTGACCGCGTCGGGGGTGCACGGCATATTCGCGCCTTCGGCGACGATGCGGCAGCCGTTTTTGATCAGCCGGGCGGCGTCGGCGGCGTTGAGCTCGTTGTGGGTGGCGCTGGGCACCGCGATGTCGCAGGGGACGTCCCAGGTCAACCGGCCCGCGACGAAGTCCGCCGCGCCGCCGCGGCCGTCGCTGTAGGCCTGTAGCCGCTCCCGGCGCTGCTCTTTGACCTCTTTGAGCAGCTCCAGGTCGATGCCCTTTTCGTCGACGACATAGCCGGAGGAATCCGAGCAGGCGACCACGGTGCCGCCGAGCTGATGGATCTTCTCGATCGCGTAGATCGCGACGTTGCCCGACCCCGACACCACCGCGCGTTTGCCGTCGAACGAATCGTGCGCGGCTTTGAGGATCTCGTCGATGAAGTACACCGCGCCGTACCCGGTGGCCTCGGTCCGGACCTGCGATCCGCCCCAGGTCAGGCCCTTGCCGGTCAGCACCCCCGACTCGTAGCGGTTGGTGATCCGCTTGTACTGGCCGAACAGGTAGCCGATTTCGCGGCTGCCCACCCCGATGTCGCCGGCCGGGACGTCGGTGTATTCGCCGATGTGGCGGTAGAGCTCGGTCATGAACGACTGGCAGAACCGCATGATCTCCCCGTCGGAGCGGCCCTTGGGGTCGAAGTCCGAACCGCCCTTGCCGCCGCCGATGGGCAGGCCGGTCAGCGAATTTTTGAAGATCTGCTCGAATCCCAGGAACTTGATGATCCCGAGGTACACCGAGGGGTGGAACCGTAGTCCGCCCTTGTAGGGGCCCAGCGCGGAGTTGAACTCCACCCGAAAGCCCCGGTTGATTTGCACGGCGCCGTGATCGTCTGCCCAGGGCACCCGAAAGATGATCTGTCGCTCCGGCTCGCACATCCGGCGGATCACCGCGCTATCGGTGTACTGCGGATGTTTGGCGACCACGGGTCCAAGGCTGTTCAGCACTTCGTAGACGGCCTGGTGGAATTCCGTTTCGCCGGGGTTGCGGCGCAGCACCTCGTCGTAGATATCGTGCAGTTTTCCGTCCAGCCCAGTCATGCCCCGCCTTTTCCTCACACCTGTTGTCCCCGCATGGTGAGGCTAACGACCGACGCGCGCCACGCCCGATCCGGGGCGATTGCCCCCTCGCGGTCGGGGCCATAACCTAAATCAGACGACCTCGACCTGGTTGGGGGCTATGGGTGGCCGAACTGACGGTGCGCGCCGACGAACTGGCGACCATGGACATTTTCCAGGGATGTTCGGCCGAGGACTTGGCGCCGCTGGTCAAACGGCTGCAACCGCTCCGCGCCGCCACCGGGCAGGTGCTGATGCAGCAGGGCGAGCAGGCCGTCTCGTTCCTGTTGATCTCGTCGGGAACCGCGCAGGTCAGGCACCGCCGCGACGACGGCGCGGTGACCCTGGACGAGGTCTCCGCCGGCATGATCGTCGGCGAGATCGCGTTGCTCCGCCACATTCCGCGGACCGCGACGGTGTGCACCACCACGCCCCTGACCGGCTGGATCGGCGACGACCAGGCGTTCGCCGAGCTGGTGCACATCCCGGCGGTCATGGACCGGCTGGTGCGCACCGTGCGTCAGCGCCTGGCCGCGTTCATCACCCCGATCCCCATCCAGGACCGCGACGGGGGAGAACTGCTGCTGCGTCCGGTGCTGCCCGGTGACCGGGAACGAACGCTGCACGGACACGTCCAGTTCTCCAACGACACGCTGTACCGCCGATTCATGACACCGCGGATCCCCAGCCCGGCGTTGATGCACTATCTGGCCGAGGTCGACTACGTCGACCACTTCGTCTGGGTGGTGACCACACTGGACGGATCCCCGGTGGCCGACGCCCGCTTCGTCCGGGACGAGGACGCCCCGACCGTCGCCGAGGTCGCCTTCACCGTCGGAGACGCCTACCAGGGCCGCGGGATCGGCACCTTCCTGATGAGTGCGCTGGCCGTCGCGGCCCGGGTGGGCGGGGTGGAAAAGTTCTCCGCGCGGGTGCTCTCCGACAACGCGCCGATGCGGGCCATCATGGACCATCACGGGGCGTTCTGGCAGCGCGACGAGCCCGGGGTGGTCACCACCATCATCGACGTGCCGCCCCTGACGGAGCTGCCGTTGGATCAGCACCTGCTCGAGCAAGTCGAAGACGTTGCCCGCCAAGTGATCCAGACATTCGGGTAACCGGGCATGCGGCGGTGCTGGGTCGGTGCGGCAGTAGTGGTGCTGGTCGCCGGGTGTGGCCACCCGCCGCAACACCGGCCCGAGTCGTCGGGCTCGGCAACCCCGTCGTCGCGCATCAACCCGGCCAATATCAGCCGGGTCCGCGGCGCGATGCCGCCCGGCTATGAGGTCCGCGGTGTCACCGGGGTGTCGTCGCCGGCCGCGCTCTGGGGTCTGCCCGGGGCCTGGACCGCGGATCCGCCGCCCTGCGCGGTTCTGGCCGATCCGCTCGGCGGACACGGCGGAACCGCCCGCGGGGTGTCGGGCTCCGGGCCGGGCGGGCTCAGCTACGCGGTGGTCGCGGCGTCGACGACCGGACCGCTGGCCCTGGATCGGGGCCGGGTGGCCCAGTGTCCGCACTGGACCATGACCCAGGGCCGCACCACCGCCCGGGTGCAGTTGATCGACCCGCCCCGCATCGACGGCGCTGACACCCTCGGCCTGGCCAGCGCGATCAGCACCGTCGTCGAGGGTGGCACCCAAATTACTTCCCGTGCAGACACTTTCACCGCCTACCTGGGTGACTACTATGCATTCACCGCCGTGGTCGCCGACCCCGGCGCCCCGCATCCGGCGCTCGGCCCGGGATTCGCCGCCGACCTGCTGAAGAAAACGGTGTCCGCTTTGCGGAGCTGACCGCGACCGGTTCGGTAGATTGACCACGATGCTGAACCCGAAGGCTGTACTCGCGATCGGATGTGCGTGCTGGCTGGCCGCCTGCGGATCCGACAAATCAGCGGAGTCAGTCTCCGCCGACATCACCAAGGTCAACGCCGTCAAATCCAGTTTCGGCCCGGAGTTCAAGGTCAAGGACTTCGGGAAGTCGGGCATCGACCCCAAGATGCTGTCCAGCCGCAAGCTGCCGGAAGGGTTGAAATTCGATCCCGCCAGCTGTTCGAAGTTCGCGACCGGCCAGCAGCTGCCCGAGGGCACCCAGGGCAACATGGCCGCGGTCGCGGCCGAGGGAAACGGCAACCGCTTCATCACCATCGCCCTAGAAACCTCCGAACCGATACCGGTCAACCAACCGCAGCGGGGCTGCGAGACGGTCCAGTTCTTCGGGGGCCACCTCAACGGGGTCATCAAGGCGGTCGACGCGCCGAAGATCGACGGGGCGCGCACGCTTGGCGTCCACCGGGCGGTGCGGACGGTGGGCAACAACGGGCAATCCCGCGCCGGCGAGCTGTACACCTACTCCGCGCATTTCGGTGACTACCAGGTGATCGTCACCGCCAACCCGCTGGTGCTGCCGAACAAACCCCCCGCGAAGGTCGACACCGAGCGGGCCAAGAAGCTGCTCACCGAGGCGGTGGCGGCGATCCGCAGCTGAGCCTGCCTCAGCGCACGTCGCGGGGCCGAAACTGGATGCTGATCCGCGGGCCGATGCGCCGCGACGTCTTGGGAATCGCGTGCTCCCAGGTGCGTTGGCAGGAGCCGCCCATCACCAGCAGGTCGCCGTGCTGCTGCGGTAGCCGCAACGACGGCCCGCCGCCGCGGGGCCGTAACGCGAACGTGCGGGTGGCGCCCAGGCTGACGATCGCGACCATGGTGTCCTCGGTGCTGCTGCGGCCGATGGTGTCGCCGTGCCAAGCGACGCTGTCGGAGCCATCCCGGTACAGGCACAGCCCCGCGCTGGTGAACGGCTCGCCGAGTTCACCGGCGTAGATGTCGTTGAGCCGACGTCGGAGCCGGGTCAACGCCGGATGCGGGGGCGCGTCGACGGTCAGGTCGTGAAAGCTCACCAGCCGCGGCACATCGAGCGTCCGCTCATACATCTGGCGGCGCTCGGCCCGCCACGGCACCGTCGAGTGCAGGGCGTCGAACAGCTCGTCGGCGTCGGTCGCCCAGTTGGAGCGAATGTCGAGCCAGGCGCCGCCACCGAGCGCTCTCCGCTCGGCGACGGCGAACAGCGACTCCTGTACCGGTATCGCCACGCCGCCCAGTTTATCGCACGCCTGTTCGAGTCGGCGGCTGCGTTCAGCGCCAGCTGGGCAGCCAGATCTCCATATTCCAGGTGCTCTGCGAGATGGGCTGGCCGGTGAGCACCGGGAACAGCCAGGCGAAGTTGGTCAACACCATCGCGATGTAGCAGCACACCACGATCAGCCCCAGGGTGCGCCGCTCGGCGCCCTGGCCGGGTTGGTAGAGGATGTCGCCGAGGATCACCGCGAGCGCCATCACCAAAAACGGCGCCATGACCACCGCATAGAAGAAGTACATCTGCCGGTCGATGTCGGCGAACCAGGGCAGCCAGCCCGCGCAGTAGCCGACCAGGATCGCCGCGTAGCGCCAGTCGCGGCGCACCGCCGTCCGCCAGGTCGCGTAGAACAGCACCGGCACCGCCAGCCACCACATGGCCGGGGTGCCGACCAGCATCACCGCCTTCACACACGACTGCGGCCCGCAGCCGGGCACGTTTTGCTGATCGATGGCGTACAGCACCGGCCGCAGCGACATCGGCCAGGTCCACGGCTTGGACTCCCAGGGGTGGTAGTTGCCGGCCGCATTCGTCAGGCCCGCATGGAAGTGATACGCCTGGTAGGTGTAGTGCCACAGCGACCGCACCGCGGCGGGCAGCGGGAACGCGGTGTCCGGGCCGATGGTGTGGCCGATCTCGTGGCGGTCCACCGCCGTCTCCGAGGCGAACCAGGGCGCATACGACGCCAGATACACCCCGAACGGGATGAGCAGCAGCGCATACAGCGTCGGGCCCACGTCGCGGCGCACCGTCCCCAGCCACGGGCGCAGCACCCGGTACTGGCGGCGCGCCGCGACGTCGAACGCCAGCGACATCAGCCCGAAAAACAGCACGAAATACAGCCCGGACCACTTGGTGGCGCACGCCAACCCGAGCAGCACCCCGGCGCCGAACCGCCACCAGCGCACCCCCAGCCGCGGCCCCCACGGCGTGTCGGCGCTGCGGCCCTCGGTGAGCACGGTGTGCATCCGTTCCCGCACCTGGTCGCGGTCCACGATCAGCGCGCCGAACGCCGCCACCACAAAGAACGTCAAAAACCCGTCGAGCAGCGCGGTGCGGGCCGCGACGAAGCTGACGCTCTCGGCGATGAGCAGCAGCCCGGCGATCCCGCCCACCAGCGTGGAGCGGCTGATCCGGCGCACGATGCGCGCCACCAGCGCCACCAGGAGCACGCCGAGCAGCGCGCCGGTGAACCGCCAGCCCACCCCGGTGTAGCCGAAGATTGCCTCGCCCAACGCGATCAGTTGTTTGCCGACCGGGGGGTGCACGACCAGGCCGAAGCCGGGGTTGTCCTCGACACCGTGGTTGCCCAGCATCTGCCAGGCCTGCGGCGCGTAGTGCTTTTCGTCGAAGATCGGGGTGCCGGCATCGGTCGGCGAACCCAGGTTCATAAACCGCGTCACCGCCGCCAGCGCGGTGATCCCCCCGGTCATCACCCAGCCGTTGAGCCGGTCGACCGGCCCGAAATCCGGGACCGGTACCAACGGGCCGGGGCTGATGACGGGGACCATGCGCTCCGGTGCGGGGGCTATAGCGGGCGGGGCGGTCATCCCCACGATCGTAAGCTGTGCGCCATGAGCGGCGGTCGACTGTTGCTGGGCGCGACCCCGCTGGGTCAGCCCTCCGACGCGTCCCCGCGGCTGGTGGCCGCGCTGGGCTCCGCCGACGTGGTGGCCGCCGAGGACACCCGGCGGGTGCGGACCCTGGCGTCGGCGCTGCAGGTCCGCATCGCCGGACAGCTGGTCAGCCTGTTCGACGCCAATGAGGCCGGGCGGGTGCCGTCGCTGGTGGCGGCCATCGAGGCCGGCGCGACGGTGCTGGTGGTCAGCGACGCCGGCATGCCGCTGATCAGCGACCCCGGCTACCGGCTGGTGACGGCGTGCGTCGCCGCCGACCTGGCGGTGAGCTGCCTGCCCGGACCGTCCGCGGTGACTACCGCGCTGGCGGTGTCGGGGCTGTCGGCGGAGAAGTTCTGCTTCGAGGGTTTCGCCCCGCGCAAGGCCGCGGCGCGGCGCAGCTGGCTGGCGTCGCTGGCCGCCGAGCGGCGCACCACGGTGTTCTTCGAATCGCCGCGTCGGCTGCCGGCCTGCCTGCGCGACGCCGTCGAGGTGCTGGGCGCCGAACGCGCCGCGGTGGTGTGCCGCGAGCTGACCAAGGTGCACGAGGAGGTGGTGCGCGGATCGCTGGGTGAGCTGGCGGACTGGGCCGCCGACGGCGTGCTGGGGGAGATCACCGTGGTGCTGGCGGGGGCGGCGCCCATCGCCGATGTGGCGTCCCTGGTCGCCGAGGTGACGGCGTTGACCGACGACGGCGTCGGCGTCAAGGACGCCTGCGCGCAGGTGATCGCCGCGCATCCGGGGGCGCCGTCGCGCCGCGAGCTCTACGACGCGGTGCTGCGGGCGCGTTCTCCGGGGCGTTGACTCTGCGCGTATGGCGCAGAAGTGCGAGTAGACCGCGCCGTCAGCGCAGAGTCAGTGACGAGGGCGTGAGCCCGACCACCGGTGCGGCCTTATCCAGGCATTCCTGCCACTCGGCATCCGGGTCGGAGTCGGCGGTGATGCCGCCGCCGACCCCCAGCACGGCGCCGCCGAGGCCGTCGAACTCGACGGTGCGAATCGCCACGTTGAGCTCACAACCCGCCACCGGCGACGCCAAACCAACGGTGCCGCAATACACCCCGCGCCGGTGCGGCTCCCAGTGCGCCAGCAGTTGGCGGGCCCGCAGCTTCGGTGTCCCGGTGACCGACGCCGGCGGGAACGCGGCGTCCAGCAGCGCCGACATCGGCACCTCCAGCGGCACCCGCGCCGACACCGTCGACACCAGATGCCACACCCCGGGCGCCGGGCGCACCGCCAACAGTTCGGGCACGCTGACCGTCCCGGTGACCGCCACCCGGCTCAGGTCGTTGCGGACCAGGTCCACGATCATGATGTTTTCGGCGACGTCCTTGGTCGAGGCGCGCAGCGCCGACGGGCTGGCGTGCCGGGGCAAGGTGCCCTTGATCGGGCTGGAGGTCACCACGTCGCCACGGCGCCGCAGGAACAACTCCGGCGACAACGACGCCACCGCCCCCCAATCGCCGGCGAGGAACGCGGCCCGCGCGGGTGCGGTGCGCTCGACCGCGTCGGCGAAGAAGTCCAGCGGGGCTCCGCTGACGGTCCCGGTGAGCTGGGTGCATACACACGCCTGGTAGATCTCGCCGGCCCCAATGGCTTCCAGACAGTCCAGCACCCCGGCCCGGTGCCGGTCGCGGTCGGCGTCGGTCCAGTCGATCCGGCAGTGCTGCGGCAGGGCCGGGGTCGCCAACGCCTCGGCCAGCCACCCCGGCATCGGCGTGCCGGACAGGCTTTCGTACCACCACTGTCCGTCGCCGTCGCGGCGCAGCACGCAGTCGGTCCAGCCGCCGGCGGCGTGCGGCACCCGGGGCGGCCGCGCCTCGGCGCCGGCGTCCGGGTAGGACAGGTAGCCGATCCAGCCGCCGCCGACCGCGGTGGGGTCGGCGCCGGGTGCGACGGCGAAAGCGTCGGCGGGGTCGACGGGCTCGATCGCCACGCTGGGGGCGATCACCGCCCGCGCGCCGAACCAGTCGCCGGTCAGCGCCGCCGGCGGCGGCAACCGCAGCCGGGCGGTGGCGTCACCGACCGCGCGCAGCACCTCGCCGGCTTCGCCTAGGGCGCCGAGCCGCTCGATTCGCACCGTCCTAGCTTGCTGTGTCCGGCGAGCAGACGCAAAAGACCCCTTCTTCGCGCTGAAGTAGGGGCCTTTGCTGGGGGCACCACCCGCACGGGGGACCGCTCGCGGGAGGCTCAGGCGCGGCTGATCTCGCGGGTGGCGGCCAGCGCGGCCAGCTTGTCCGGGTTGCGCATGGCGTAAAAGTTGGTGATCAGCCCGTCGACGATCTCCACGGTGAACACCCCCTCCAGCTTCTCGGCGCGGTACAGCAGCACCGCCGGGGCGGCGTTGCAGACCACCATCTCCACCCGGACGTCGGGCAGCTGCAGCCCCCGCCCGACCAGCCCGACGAGCCCTCGGGCGACCTTGTCCGCGCCGATCACCGGGCGGCGGGCCGCGCTGGCCTTGCCGCCGCTGTCGGCGGTGTACACCACGTCCGGGGCCAGCATGGCCATCACGGCCTGCACGTCACCGCTGGCCGCGGCGGCCATGAATTCTTCGGTGATCCGCGCGGTCTCGTCCGGGTCGACCGGGGTGAACCGCGGCCGTCGGGCCTGCACATGTGCGCGGGCCCGATGGGCGACCTGACGGGACGCCGCCACGGATTTTCCTACCGCGGCGGCGATCTCGTCGTAGTCGAACCCGAACACCTCGCGCAGCACGAACACCGCGCGTTCATCGGGGCTGAGTGTCTCCAGCAGCACCAGCATCGCCATCGACACCGATTCGGCCAGCAGCACATCGGCCGACGGGTCCTGCTCGGTGAGCAGCAGCGGTTCGGGTAGCCACGGCCCGACGTAGTCCTCCCGGCGCCGGGCACCCGCCCGCAGCGCATTGAGCGCCTGGCGGGTGACCAGCTGGGCCAGATACGACTTGGTGTCGCGCACCGTGCTCAGATCGACGTCGGCCCACCGCAGGTAGGAGTCCTGCAGGACATCGTCGGATTCGGTTGCCGAACCGAGGATTTCGTAGGCGATCGTGAACAGCAGCGGCCGCAGCGTGGTGAACCGTTCGGCGTGCTCGTCCATCACACCAACTCGTTCTGCTCGGCGGGGGCAGGCCGCCGGCCACCCTTGATCCAGAACACCGAGGCCGGTTTGGCCGCCGCGTGGCGGATCGACCACACCGTGGCCTTGCAGACCGCTTCCTTGATCGCCGCGCCCACCCGGCCGCCGACGTAGGCGTTGATCGGGGTGTCGTCGAGCCGGGCGAGCTGGATGGTGGCGGCGCGACGGCCCAGGCTCATCGCCTGACCGGTGAACGCCTGGTTCAACGCGGCCGGTTCGGTGCCGGCGATGCGGCTCACGACGGTGTTGGCGGCTTGGGCGCCCATCGGCCCGGCGGCCTGGCAGCTCATCCGCAACGGCTGACCCGACGGTGCGGCGGCGTCCCCGGCCGCGACGATCCACGGGTTGTCGACGCTGGTCAGTGTCTCGTCGGTGAGCAGCCGGCCCAGCGTGTCGGTGGCCAGACCGCTGGCCGCGGCCAGGTCCGGGACACCGAAGCCCGCCGTCCACACGGTCACCGCGCTGGGCAGCATGCTGCCATCCTGCAGCACCACCGCGTCGGGGTGCACCTCGGTGACCACCGCGGTGTCGCGCACGTCGACGCCCAGTCGGCGCAGTGCCTTGGCCACCGAGCGGCGGCCCGGCGCGGACAGCGACGGCGCCAGCACACCACCGCACACCAGCGTCACCCGCCGGCCCTGCTCGGCCAGCTCCGAGGACGTCTCGATGCCGGTCAGCCCGCCGCCGACCACGGTCACCGGGGCATCGGGGTGCAGCTCGTCGAGCCGGTGCTGCAGCTGCTGTGCGGCCTCGAATTCGGCCACCGGGTAGGCGAATTCGGCGGCGCCGGGCACCGTGTTCGGCACCGCGCCGGTGCTGCCGGCGGCGTAGATGAGGTAGTCGTAGGTCAGTTCGCGACCGGACGCCAAGTCAACGCGCCGGTCGGCGGCGTTGATCCGGGTGGCCTTGTCGACCAGCAACTGGACCCCGTCGCCGAGCAGCGTGCCGTAGTCGACGGTGGCCCGGTAGGTGCCGGCCACGTGCTGGTGCAGCCGGATCCGTTCGACGAACGCCGGCCGCGGGTTGACCAGGGTGACGTCGATGTCGGGCCGCACCCGCAGGTGGTTGGCGGCCAGGGTGCCGGCGTAGCCGCCGCCGATGACGACGACATGGGTGCGGGTCATGATGTCTCCTGCCTGTTGGTTGTGCCCTCAAGACACCGCGGAGCGCCGGGATGTGACAGGTTGTGATCAGGGTCACCGCGTTGCGTAGGGTGGGCTTGTGGCGTTCGGTGGCCCGTTGCGGGTGTTTGTGAATGTGTTCAACGGCGCGACAACGGCGCTGGTCTCGGCGCCGCTGATCGGTCCGCTGCTGCGCCGGCAGATCACGACGATCAGCTATGTCGGGCGCCGGTCCGGGCAGACGTTCAGCCTGCCGGTGGGCTATCAGCGCAGCGGCGATGAGGTGACGATCGGGGTCGCGATGCCGGATGCGAAAGCGTGGTGGCGAAACTTCCTCGGTGACGGCGGCCCGCTGACGATTCGGTTGGACGGTGCGGACCGGACGGGGCATGCCGTCGCGCATCGCGATGAGCGGGGTCGGGTGGCGGTCGTCGTGCGACTGGAGGCGCGGTAGCGGGCTACCTTGCCGCCAACTTCACTATCCAGCCGCCCAGGTCGCCGACATAGACGTTCCCGTCGGCGTCGACCGCCACATCTTCCGGGTATCTGAGTTCGGTGAACGGCAACACCTCCGGGGTGTTCGAGCCCGCCGGCAATTTCAGCACCCGGGCATTAGCGCTGTCGGTGGTGTAGACGTTTCCGGTCCGATCGACCGCCACACCGCCGGGGTACTTGAGCCCGGTGAATGGCAGTTTCTTGGCGAAGGAGTAGGGGAGTGTTGCTCCAACCGGGCCCCAATTCACCTGCCCCTCTACTTTCATCACCGCAGTTTCACCGTCTTTGACCCGCGAACAGCTGAAATAGATGTTTCCCTCGGAGTCGACCGCTATGCGTTCCGGGCTGCCCGCACCGAATCCTGGGCTGTCCGCCTCCAGGAATGACGTGTGCTGCGGGGTATTTGACCCCGCGGATAATCTGGTCCAGATTCCGTCCAAGGCAGCGTAGACCGTGCCGGCGGAATCAACTGTCAAATCACTCATGAGGTAAAACTCCGGGAATGGGAGATCCTGTGGCGTGGTCGAACCCGCCGGTAGTTTCACCACATGCGGCGGGTTGGTGGCGTAGACGTTTCCGGCATTGTCGACCGCGAACTTGCTATTCCAGCCAATGCCCAGGGCTGGTAGCTCCTGTGGCGTGGTCGAACCCGCCGGCAGTTTCAGTAGCCGAGTGTCGTCCCTGACGTAGAGGTTCCCAGCGGCATCCACCCGAACGTCGGTGCCACGCAAGCTGGGCAGCGCCCCCGGCGGCGGTGGCAGAGCCGGTGGATGAGCGCTCTTGTACATCCGGTATCCGACGACCCCGGCGATGAGGCCGGCCATCAGGAAAATGACTGCACCCAGGATCAACAGGCGGCGAGGCCACCTCGGTCGCGGCGCCGGGATGGATCGGACGTCAGTTGGCGCCGATGGCTGGTGTGATGGCCACGCCGCGACCGCCGCAGTCTGCGCGGGCTGGGCGTGCAAGGTCTGCTCGGCGTATAGGGTCGGTGTCGGCGCCAGCAGCGTGTCGGCGGCATGTCCGATATCGGGAAGTGGTGCCGCGACGCCCCGTTGCGCCACTACAGCGGTGGCTGCCTCCGCCAGCGCCCCGCAGCTGGGAAATCGGTCCTGGCGGCTTTTCGCCAGTGACCGCATGAACACCGCATCCCAGGCCGGCGCCAAACCGGGGCGCACCGCACTCGCCTGCGGGACCGGTGTCATGAGGTGGCCGCGCATCAGCTCCGGCAACGAGGTCCCGGGATAGGGTGGTCGCCCGGTCAAAAGGTGAAAAAGCGTGCAGCCCAGCGCATACACGTCGGTGCGTTCGTCGAGCGCCTCGCCGTCGAATTGTTCTGGTGCGGCGTACTGCAGGCTGGCCACCAGCATGCCGGTGCGGGTCAGATGCGAGGTCTCCGCCAAAGCTTTGGCAATCCCGAAGTCGGCCAGCAACACCCGCCCGGCCCGGTTGGAGCGGTCCTGTTCGAGGAGAATGTTGTCCGGCTTGACGTCGCGGTGCAGCACCCCCTCACCGTGGGCGTAGTCCAGCGCTTTGGCGGTTTCACCGATGACCCTCACCGCCTGCTCGGGGGCAAGTGGCCCGCCACTCCGCAGCGCATCGCCAGCGCTGCTGCCCTCGATGTATTGCATGGCGATCCACAGTTGGTTGCCCTCGCGCCCGGTGTCGTAGACGCCGACGATGTTGGGGTGCTCCAGCCGGGCCACATGGCCGGCTTCGGATTCGAACCGGGACCGCACATAGTCGTCGCGGGTCAGGTCGAGGTGAAGGAGCTTCAACGCCACCCGCCGCGGCAGTCGCGGATGAGCTGCCACGTAGACGGTTCCCATTCCGCCGCCGCCGAGGACGCGTTCGATGGTGTATCCGGCGAACACCGCCCCCGGCGCCAGCCTGCCGCTTTCCGTCATCGTTGCCGTCGCCTCCCCAGGTTGCGGCTCAGGTTATCGCAGGCCGCCACCGACGAGCAGACGCAGATTCGCACGCGACACCCACTTTGAATGCGATTCTGCGTCTGCTCGGCGGTTCTAGCGATCAGCGCGCCGGTAACTTCAGCACCCGCGGGTACAGGCCGTCGGCGACGTAGACATCGCCCGCGGCATCCACCGCCACCCCCACCGGGGACGCGAGGCCGGTGAACGGCAGCACCTGCTGGGTATCCGAGCCGGCCGCCAACTTCAGGACCCGGTCGTTGTCGTAGTCGGTGATGTACACGTTGCCGGCGGCATCGACGGTCAGCGCACCGGGGTGGTAGAGCCCGGTGAACGGCAACGCCTCCTGGGTGGTCGACCCGGCCGGCAGTTTCAGCACCCGATTGCTGTCGGTGTCGGCGACGTAGACCGTGCGGGCGGCATCGACTGCCACACCCCAGGGTTCTTGTAGACCGGTGAACGGCAACACTTGTCGGGTGCCCGTCCCGGTGGCCAGCTGCATGACTTGGTCTGCGCCATCGCGGTTAACGGTGACGTACACGTTGTCCTCGTCGTCGACGGCCACCCCGTAGGGGCGGGGCAGGTCGGTGAACGCCCGCTGGGCGCCGGACCCGGACGGTAACTCCACCACCCGGTTGTTGTCGTAGTCGGCGACATAGACGTCGCCGGCGGCGTCGACCGCCACGCCCACCGGGTGATGCAAACCGGTGAACGGCAAGTCCCGCTGGGCGCCGGATCCGGTCGGCAGCTCGACCACCCGGTTGTTGTCGTAGTCGCTGACAAAGACATTCCCGGCGGCGTCGACCGCAATGCCGTTGGCGTGCAGGCCGGTCAACGGCAGCACCACCTGAGCGGTTGGCTGCGCAGACGGTGGCGTTGCGGGTGGCGAGCGGCGATCAGATCGACAGCCCACCGTGCCGGCGGCAATTACGACGAGACCGGCCAACATCAGCGCCCCGCGCCGCAGCGGGGGAGTCGTGACGGTTAGCCGGCGGCCAGCTTCCATACCCGTTTCCTGTTGGCGCCGTCATCGGTGACGTAGACGTTTCCGGCCGAATCGATCGCCACATCCCGGGGGTTGTGCAGGTCGCTGAACGGCAGAACCTGCTGGTGTGTCGCGCCTTTCGGCAGCTTCAGCACCCGGCCGTCGTCGATCACGTACACGGCGCCGCCGGCGTCGACGGCCACCCCGATCGGGCCCTTGAGGTCGTCGAACGGCAACACCTGTTGCGCGCCCGACCCGCCGGGCAGCATCAGCACCCGGTGCTGGTCGAAGTCGGAGACGTAGACGTCGCCGGCGTGATCGACCGCCACCCCGTACACGCCGCCGAGATCGGAAAACGGCAGCAGCTGTTGGGTATTCGACCCCGCCGGCAACTTCAGCACCCGGTTGGTGCCGATATCGGTGAGGTACAGGTCGCCGGCGGCGTCGACGGCCATCGCATTGGGGTACTGCAGGTCGGTGAACGGCAGCTGCTCCTGGGTTTTCGACCCGGCCGCCAACGTCAGCACCCGATGGTTGCCGGTGTCGCTGACGTAAACCCGGCCCGCGGCGTCGACCGCCACCCCCTCCGGGCTGGCCAGACCGGTGAACGGCACTGTCTGTTGGTGTGGCTGGTCCGCCGGTAACTCCACCACCCGGGTGAGCCCCAGGTCGACGACGTACACGTTGCCGCGGGCGTCGACGGCCACCTCGCCGGGGTCCATCAAGTCGGTGAACGGCAGCACCGTCTCCGCGGGCGGCTTGTGCGGTTCGGTGGGCTGCCCCGCCCCCGGGGGCTGTCGGGTCGGATGCCCACCGCACGCAGCGAGCCCGAGGGCGACGATCAGGACCGCCACCCCGCGGCCTACCCCGCGCGAGCAGACACAAAAGCCCCTCATTTCGGCAGGAAATGGGGGCTTTTGTGTCTGCTCGCCGGGCACACTCACTCCACTTGATAGCGCGGGAACACCCCGGTGGGTGCGGGCAGCGTGATCCCCGGCTTGAGCCGCTCGGCCACCGCGGCAAACGTGCGCTGCTGCTCGGGCTGTCCCAGCAGATCCAGCAGCTTGCCCGCCGATTCGGGCAGCACCGGCTGGATCAGCAGCGCCGCGATGCGCACCACCTCCAGCGTCGTGTACAGCACGGTGCCGAATCGGGTTTGGTCGGCGGCGGATTCACTCTTGCGCAGCACCCACGGCTGCTGCGCCGAGAAGTACTTGTTGGCCGCGCCCAGCGCCAACCAGATCGCCTCCAGCGCCAAATGCATGGCCTGGGCGTCGAAGTGGGCGCGCACCCGATCCAGCAGCCCGTCGGCCAACGCCAGCAGCTCGTCGTCGTCGGCCGTGAGATCCGTGGGCACCGGCACCACGCCGTCCAAGTTCTTGGCCACCATCGACAGCGACCGCTGCGCCAGGTTGCCCAGCTCGTTGGCCAGGTCGGTGTTGACCCGGGTGATCATCGCCTCGTCGGAGTAGCTGCCGTCCTGGCCGAACGGGATTTCGCGCAACAGGAAATACCGCACCTGGTCCACCCCGAACCGCTCGACCAAGGCCACCGGGTCGATGACGTTGCCCACCGACTTGCTCATCTTCTCGCCCCGGTTGAGCAGGAACCCATGCGCAAAAACCCGGCGCGGCAACTCGATTCCGGCCGACATCAAAAACGCCGGCCAGTACACGGTGTGGAACCGGATGATGTCCTTGCCGATCATGTGCAGATCGGCCGGCCAAAAGCGGCGGAACAGCGCCGAGTCGGTGTCGGGATAACCCACCCCGGTCAGGTAATTGGTCAGCGCGTCCACCCACACGTACATGACGTGATCGGGATGGTCGGGGACCGGCACCCCCCAGTCGAACGACGTCCGCGAGATGGACAGATCGCGCAGCCCGCCGGAGACGAAGCTGACCACCTCGTTGCGCCGCACGTCCGGCGCGATGAACTCCGGGTGCGCGGCGTAGTGCGCCAACAGCTTCTCGGTGTACGCCGACAGCCGGAAAAAGTAGGTCTGCTCCTCGGTCCAGGTCACCGGCGCCCCCGTCTCGGTGGCCACCCGGGTGCCGTCAGCGGCGAGCCGGGTCTCGGATTCGGTGAAGAACCGCTCGTCGCGCACCGAATACCAGCCCGAATACGTGTCGAGGTAGATGTCGCCGGCGTCGACCATCCGCTGCCAGATCGCCGTGGACGCTTCCAGGTGGTCGGCGTCGGTGGTGCGGATGAACCGGTCGAAGGAGATGTTCAGTTTCTCCTGCAGCCGCTGGAACACATCCGAGTTGCGCCGGGCCAGCTCGGCGGTGGGCAGGCCCTCGGCGGCGGCGGTCTCCACCATCTTCAGCCCGTGCTCGTCGGTGCCGGTCAGGTAGCGCACGTCGAAGCCGTCGAGCCGGCGGAACCGGGCGATCGCGTCGGTGGCGATGTACTCGTAGGCGTGCCCGATGTGCGGCTCACCGTTGGGGTAGGTGATCGCCGTGGTGACGTAGTAGGGCCTCATCGGATACCACCCTATTGTGTGCGCGTGAGCTCCAAACGGTCAGCCAAACGAGAAGCGCCACCGGCTCCGCCGCCGCTGGCCCCGCTGATCGACGCGCATACCCATCTGGACGCGTGCGGCGCGACCGACGCCGACGGGGTGCGGACGCTGCTGGACCGGGCCGCGCAGGCCGGGGTCGAAGCCGTCGTCACCGTCGCCGACGATCTGGCGTCGGCGCGCTGGGTGACCCGCGCCGCCGACTGGGATCCGCGGGTCTACGCCGCGGTGGCGCTGCATCCCACCCGCGCTAACGCCCTCACCGACGACGCCCGCGCCGAGATCGAGCGGCTGGCCGCCCATCCGCGGGTGGTGGCGATCGGGGAGACCGGCCTGGACTTGTACTGGCCGGGCCGGCTGCAGGGCTGCGCCGAACCGGCGACGCAAAGGGAGGCCTTTGCGTGGCATATCGACCTGGCCAAGCGGACCGGCAAGCCGCTGATGATCCACAACCGCGACGCCGACACCGAGGTGCTGGACGTTTTGGCCGCCGAGGGCGCCCCCGAGACTGTGATCTTCCACTGCTTCTCGTCCGGGCCGGCGATGGCTCACAGCTGCATCGACGCCGGCTGGCTGCTCAGCCTGTCCGGCACGGTCAGCTTCCGCAACGCCCGTGACCTGCGAGAAGCCGCGCCGCTGATCCCGGTCGACCAGCTGCTGGTGGAGACCGACGCACCCTTTTTGACGCCGCACCCGTACCGCGGCGCGCCCAACGAGCCGTATTGCCTCCCATACACTGTCCGGGCGTTGGCCGAACTACTGGATCGGCCGGCCGACGAGCTGGCCGGGGCGTCCACCGGCAACGCGCGACGGGTGTACGGGCTTTAAGAGTCCAGTAAGAACCGCTCGAGACGGGCTCCGCAAGTTGCCCGATGTAGACAGGTTCGTTACCGTCTCGTTATCGAATTGCGGGCCTGCGGGCCCGTTTAGTTTGTCACTGAGGTTTTTGAGGTCGGGGAAGACGCACGTTGAACGTACTCACCAAGCTGCACCAGACCCCATCACCGATATTGCGAGTCCTGGTCGCCGCGTTGCTGCTGGTGCTGACCTTCGCCGGTGGTTACGCGGTCGCCGCGCAAAAGACGGTCACCCTCAACGTCGACGGGACGCCGGTCACGGTGACCACGATGAAGTCGCGGGTGATCGACATCGTCGAGGAGAACGGATTCGCCGTCGCCGAGCGCGACGACCTGTACCCGGCCGGTGACGTGCAGGTGCACGACGCCGACACCATCATGTTGCGGCGCAGCCGGCCGCTGCACATCTCGCTGGACGGCGGCCAGGACAAGGACGTCTGGACGACGGCCTCGACCGTGGACGAGGCGTTGGCGCAGCTGTCGATGACCGACACCGCCCCGGCCGCGGCCTCCCGCGGTAGCCGGGTCCCGCTGGCCGGCATGGCCCTGCCGGTGGTCACCGCCAAGAACGTGCAGATCGACGACGGCGGCGCGATCCGCGCCGTGCACCTGGCCGCGCCGAACGTCGCGGGCCTGCTCGCCGCCGCCGGCGCCCCGCTGGAACAGGGCGACAAGGTGACCCCGGCCGCGTCGGCGCCGGTCACCGAGGGCATGCAGGTCCAGGTGACCCGCATCCGGGTCGAGCAGGTCACCGAGCGCCGGGAGTTGACCCCGAACGCGCAGCGCATCGAGGACCCGGAGATGAACATGAGCCGGTCGGTCGTCGAGGACCCGGGCACCCCGGGCACCCAGGATGTGACCTTCGCGGTGGCCACGGTCAACGGGGTGGAGACCGGTCGGCTGCCGGTGGCCAACACCGTGGTGACCCCGGCCCGCGACTCGGTGCTGCGGGTCGGCACCAAGCCGGGCACCGAGGTGCCCGAGTCGGTCTACGGCAGCGCGTGGGACCGGATCGCCAGCTGCGAGTCGCACAATAACTGGGCCATCAACACCGGCAACGGGTTCTACGGTGGTGTGCAGTTCGACCAGAACACCTGGGAGCGCAACGGTGGTCTGAAGTACGCCCCCCGCGCGGACCTGGCGACCCGCGAGGAGCAGATCGCGATCGCCGAGGTCACCCAGGCGCGTCAGGGCTGGGGCGCCTGGCCGGTGTGCAGCGCGAGGCGTTGACGATTCGGCTGCTCGGGCGCACCGAGATCCGGGAGCTGGCCAAAGAACTCGAGTTTCGGCCCCGAAAATCGCTGGGACAGAACTTCGTTCATGACGCCAACACCGTGCGGCGGATCGTGTCGGCCGCGGGCGTCAACCGCGACGACCACGTCTTGGAGATCGGGCCCGGGCTGGGCTCGCTCACGTTGGCCCTGCTGGACCGCGGGCCTACGGTCAGCGCCATCGAAATCGACCCGGTGCTGGCCGGTCGGCTGCCCCAAACCATCGCCGAGCACTCCCGCAGCGAGGCGTCCCGGCTGAGCGTGCTCAACCGGGACGTGTTGTCGCTGCGTCGCGCGGAGCTGGACGACGAGCCCACCGCGGTGGTGGCGAATTTGCCCTACAACGTGGCGGTGCCGGCGCTGCTGCACGTGCTGGCCGAATTCCCCTCGCTGCGGACCGTGATGGTGATGGTGCAAGCCGAGGTGGCCGAGCGGCTGGCCGCCGAACCGGGCGGCAAGGACTACGGGGTGCCCAGCGCCAAGATGCGGTTCTTCGGGCCGGTCCGCAGGTTGGGCACCGTGCCGCCGAGCGTGTTCTGGCCGATCCCGCGGGTCTATTCCGGGCTGGTGCGGCTGGACCGGTACGAGACGTCGCCGTGGCCCACCGACGACGCCTTCCGCCGCCAGGTCTTCCACCTGGTCGACATCGCCTTCGCGCAGCGACGCAAGACGGCCCGCAACGCGTTCGCCGAATGGGCGGGCTCCGGCAACGAATCGGCGAACCGGTTGCTGGCCGCCAGCATCGACCCGTCCCGGCGCGGGGAGACGCTGAGCATCGCCGACTTCGTGCGGCTGCTGCAGCGGTCCGGCTGGGAGCACGCCTCGGCGAGCTAGGCGGCCCACCGCGCGGCCCCGGTCCTGAGCGGGAGCCGAGAACGCCGGCCAAAACTTTATGAATCGTTTGGCCACAACTCAGGTTATTCTCAGCTACTCTGCGGGGAGTCGTGCTCGCCGACTCCGCCGCAGGGAGGTCGCACATGCTGCGTCGCAGGTTGTTTTCGCTGGTTGTCGCGGTGCTGGCGGTGATCGGTGCCACGGTGCTGAGCCTGACGTCGGCGTTCGAGTCGACGGTAAGGACGGTGAGGGCCGAGGCGGCGCTGCTGGCCGACGAGGTGGCGCTGATCATGGGCGGCAGCGGCCAGCCGATCCCGGGCGAGCAGTACGTGCAGGACGTGACCCACCTGTTCCTGGCGCCCAACGGTTTCGGCGGCTACACCGCGGACCCGCCGCAAGGCCTGTTCACCCCGGAGGGGTTGTATCCGCTGACCGGGATCAAAGACTTGCCGCTGAGCACCTCGGTGGACCGCGGGGTCACCATCTTGAACGACGCCATCACCAACCATGCCGGCGATGACCTCGTCGTCTTCGGCTACTCGCAGAGCGCGGTGATCTCGTCGCTGGAAATGCAGAATCTCGCGGCCACCGACCCGAACGCGCCGGTGAGCTTCGTGCTGATCGGCGATCCGATGAACCCCAACGGGGGCCTGCTCGAGCGTTTCGCGGGGTTGAACCTGCCCAGCCTGGGGCTGAACTTCTACGGCGCGACGCCGACGGACACCCCGTTCACCACCGACATTTACACACTGGAATACGACGGCTACGCCGACTTCCCGCGCTACCCACTCAACCTGCTGTCCGACCTCAACGCCTTCGCGGGCATCAACTACGTGCACGGCACCTACCCGGACCTGACACCCGAGCAGATCGCGCCCGAATCAGCGACAAATCCGGGCGGCGCGATTTTGCTGCCCGGATCGGCGGATCTGCCCGGGGGCACCGGCGCGACCAACTACTGGATGATTCCTACCGAGAATCTGCCGCTGCTGGACCCGGTGCGCTCGATTCCGGTCATCGGCAAACCGATCGCGGATCTGCTGCAACCGGATCTGACGTATCTGGTGAACCTCGGCTACGGCGACCCCGAATACGGCTGGTCCACCGCCCCGGCGAATGTGGCCACCCCGTTCGGGTTGTTCCCCAGCCTGAGCGCCTTCGAGAAACTTCCCGGCCTGCTGGCCAGCGGCACCCAGCAGGGCATCGACGCCTTCGTGCACGACATCACCGGCGGGCTGACCGGCCTGTCCCTGCCGAACCTGTCCGACGTCGTCGCCAACCCGTTGTCGCTGCTGGACGCCGGCTCCGCGGGCACCGCCGCCGTGGACGCGGCCAACCCGCTGGGCTTCCTCAGCAGCGCGGTGAACGCGCTCACCAATATCGCCGCCAGCGGCTACGCCGTGCTGCTGCCGACCGCCGACATCATCAACGCCCTGGTCACCTCGGTGCCGTTGTATGACGTCAACCTGTTCGTGGACGCCCTCTCCAGCGGCGACCTGCTCGGCGCCCTCGGCGACCCGATCGCCGCCGACGTCGGGCTGGCCACCATGGCGGGCGGCTTCGAGTTCCTGATCGCGATGGATGCGGTGCAATCGATCGTCGGCGATTTGACCAGCCTCATCCCGTTCTGACGGCGGTTCGGCGATACTCTCGTGCGGTGCCGAGGGAGGGAAACACCGCCACCGAGTGGGTGGCCACCGGGTCGGTCACCGTGCGCGTCCCCGGCAAAGTCAACCTGTACCTGGCGGTCGGTGACCGCCGCGCCGACGGCTACCACGACCTGAGGACGGTGTTCCACGCCGTCTCGCTGGTCGACGAGGTGACCATCCGCAACGCCGACACGCTGTCGCTGCGGGTCGTCGGTGAGGGCGCCGAGTCGCTGCCCACCGACGAACGCAACCTGGCCTGGCAGGCCGCCGAACTGCTGGCCGAGCACGTCGGCCGGCGCCCCGACGTGTCGATCACCGTCGACAAATCCATCCCGGTGGCCGGTGGCATGGCCGGCGGCAGCGCGGACGCCGCCGGGGTGCTCGTCGGCATGAACACGCTGTGGGAATTGGGCGTGCCGCGGCACGACCTGCACGTGCTGGCCGCCCAACTCGGCAGCGATGTGCCGTTCGCGCTGCACGGCGGCACCGCGCTGGGCACCGGCCGCGGCGAGGAGCTGGCCACCGTGCTGGCCCGCGACACCTTCCACTGGGTGTTGGCGTTCGGCAAGAGCGGGCTGTCGACGCCGGCGGTGTTCGCCGAGCTGGACCGGCTCCGCGACGTCGGCAGCCCGCCTGGGCTGCCGAGCCCGGAGCCGGTGCTGGCGGCCCTGACCGCCGGCGATCCGCATCGGCTGGCGCCGCTGCTGGGCAACGAGCTGCAGGCGGCGGCGGTCAGCCTGGACCCGGGGCTGCGCCGCGCGCTGCGCGCCGGGGTCGAGGCCGGCGCGCTGGCCGGCATCGTGTCCGGTTCCGGGCCGACGTGCGCGTTTTTGTGCGCGTCGGCGGCGTCGGCGATCGACGTGGGCACCGAACTCGCCGGGGCGGGGGTGTGCCGCACGGTGCGGGTGGCCAGCGGCCCGGTGCACGGCGCCCGCGTCGTGCCCGCGCCGGCCACCGAGGTGTGACACACGCCTCAAGGTTTGGTAGTTACTTAAGAGGAGTTTAAGATGTTCGGCGGTGACGACTAGCGTTCAGGGACAGCGCGGGATACATTCGTCTGCCGGGTACCCCGGTGGACGGTCAACGCGGCTGCGGCGCGCGGTTCCTGGCTCAACACCGATTCGAGACATAACTGCTCCCCAATTGTGTGTGCGTGCCAGTTACGAAGCGCCCCCTACCCGGGGGAGCATTAGATCCCGGTCCTTGTGGAATCGACGAGTGCCGGAACCGAGGAGGTTGTGGTGAGCAGGTTCACCGAGACGATGTTCCACAACGCCCGCACCAGCACCAAAGGCATGGTCACCGGCGAACCCCACAACCCGGTCCGGCACACCTGGCTCGAGGTGCATGAACGTGCCCGCCGCATCGCCGGCGGGTTGACCGCGGCCGGCGTCGGCCACGGCGACGTCGTCGGGGTGCTGGCCGGCGCGCCGGTCGAGATCGCCCCCACCGCCCAGGGGCTGTGGATGCGCGGCGCCAGCCTGACCATGCTGCACCAGCCCACCCCCCGCACCGACCTGGCGGCGTGGGCCGAGGACACCCTGACCGTCGTCGACATGATCGAGGCCAAG
Organism: Mycobacterium talmoniae; assembly: GCF_001854525.1. Lineage (NCBI taxonomy): Bacteria > Bacillati > Actinomycetota > Actinomycetes > Mycobacteriales > Mycobacteriaceae > Mycobacterium > Mycobacterium talmoniae. Next base: position 12,989 of record NZ_MLQM01000006.1, on the reverse strand, counting down.
GCCGTCGTCATCTCCGAGCCGTTCATGGCCGCGATGCCGGTGCTGCAGGACAAGGGCCTGACGGTGTTGACCGTCGAGGAGCTGCTGGCCGCCGAGCCCGCCGACCCGATCGAGACCGGCGAGGACGACCTGGCGCTGATGCAGCTGACGTCGGGATCGACCGGGTCGCCCAAGGCGGTGCAGATCACCCACCGCAACATCTACTCCAACGCCGAAGCGATGTTCATCGGCGCCAAGATGGACCCCACCGGCAACGACGTCATGCTCAGCTGGCTGCCGTGTTTCCACGACATGGGCATGATCGGCTTCCTGACCGTGCCGATGTACTTCGGCGTCGAACTGGTCAAGGTCACGCCGATGGACTTCCTGCGCGACACCCTGCTGTGGGCCAAGCTCATCGACAAGTACAAGGGCACCATGACGGCGGCCCCCAACTTCGCCTACGCGCTGTTCGCCAAGCGGCTGCGCAAGCAGGCCACCCCCGGCCAGTTTGACCTGTCCTCGCTGCGGTTCGCGCTGTCGGGCGCCGAGCCGGTCGACCCCGCCGACGTCGAGGACCTGATCGACGCCGGTAAGCCGTTCGGGCTGCGACCCGAGGCGATCATGCCCGCCTACGGGATGGCCGAGACGACGCTGGCGGTGTCGTTCTCCGAGCTGGGCGACGGCCTGGTGGTCGACGAGGTGGACGCCGACCTGCTGGCCGCGCTGCGCCGCGCGGTGCCGGCGACCAAGGGCAACACCCGCCGGCTGGTGTCGCTGGGGCCGCTGCTGACCGGGCTGGAGGCCCGCGTGGTCGACGAGGACGGCACGGTGCTGCCCGCCCGCGGCGTCGGGGTCATCCAGCTGCGCGGCGAGCCGGTGACCCCGGGCTACCTCACCATGGCCGGGTTCATCCCGGCCCAAGATGAGCACGGCTGGTATGACACCGGCGACCTGGGCTACCAGCTGGAGAACGGCCACATCGTGGTCTGCGGCCGGGTCAAGGACGTCATCATCATGGCCGGCCGCAACATCTACCCGACCGACATCGAGCGGGCCGCCTGCCGGGTCGCCGGGGTGCGTCCGGGCTGTGCGGTGGCGGTGCGGTTGGACGCCGGTCATTCCCGGGAGACGTTCGCGGTGGCCGTCGAGTCCAACGCCCACCAGGATCCCGCCGAGGTGCGCCGCATCGAACACGACGTCGCCCACGAGGTCGTCAAAGAGGTCGACATGCGGCCGCGCAACGTCGTGGTGCTGGGACCGGGCAGCATCCCCAAGACGCCGTCGGGCAAGCTGCGGCGGGCCAACTCCGTCGCCCTGGTCACCTAACTTTCGGCGAGCTACGCCGGGCAACGCCGAGTGCGCGAATCGATACGCTTTCTCTCGGGCGAGGCGTATGAGATCGCACGCTCGAGAACTCCACCGCGGGGCGAAGGTCTGCGGTGGTCACACTTTGATCACTGACAGGGCTGGACAGGCCCGCGCCATCTGATCGAAATCGTCATCCTGCGTCACGACCGGCAGGCCGTGCTCGATGGCGGTGGCCGCAATGAGGGAGTCGGTCAACTTCACCGCCCGTAGCACCCCCGCGGCGCGGCAATCGGCGACGAGTCGAGCCCACGACACCATCACCGCTTCGCTGACCGGGATCGGGTCCGCCGCCCGAGCCAGCGCCAGGGTGTCTGCGCGCCGGGCGCGGGTCCCCGAATCGCCTGCGTTGAGCACACCGAGTTGCAGTTCGCCGATCGTTATGACGGACAACGCGACGCGTTCGGGAAGTTGCGCGAGGGGCCGGCCGCTTTCGCGGGCGATGAACACCGAGGTGTCCAACAGGCCAACGTCGGCCTCGACCGCGGTCACAGCTGCTCGAGGGTATGGCCGGCAAGCTCCTCGAGTTCGTCGGCGAGGGGCGCATCGGCCGCGCGCTCGGCCAGCTCATGTCGGAGTTGCTCCCCGGTGAGCCACCGGACGCGACGCCGATGCGGGACGATGTCGGCGACCGGCTCACCGTGCACCGTGAGCGTCACCTGCTGCCCGGATTTGACCGCGTCGATCACCTGGCTGGTGCGATTCCGCAGGTCGCGTACCCCGACCTCCACGTGCGACAGCGTAGCACTTTTCGCCCTCTCGACCGATGCCGAGTTATGCGGGGCACAATCTGCACAATGGAGACCCGCCTGGACGTCAGCGCTGCCGTCGGCGAGCCGGCAACGTTAGCGGCCACCGTGTATCCCGCCGCCACGCCGGATCCCGGTGTGCTGGTGTGTCTGCCCGGCGGCACCTACAACCGCGGCTACTGGCACTTCGAGGCGCCCGGTCACACCGGCTACAACTTCGCCGAATACGCGTCGCAGCGCGGCTTTTCGGTGGTCGCCGTCGACCCGCTGGGCACCGGGGACAGCAGCCGACCGGCCCGCGACATCGACCTGCCCGACATTGCGGCCGCGCTGGCCGCCGCCATCGCCGCCGTGCCCGAGGTCGCCGGCACCGCCCGGCGGCCGATCGTGGTTGCGGGCTGGTTTCATCTGCCCGATGTGCCCGCCGCCGTCGTCGAGGCCGATCACGCCACCACGCTGTCGGTGGTGCCGCGCCGATTCGGGGCAGCGGCGGTGCCCGGCATCACCGCCGACGAGGCGGCCCTGGTCGACGTCCCGGTGTTCCTCGGCTACGGCGCCGTCGACGTCTCACCGGATCCCGCCGCCGAGGCCGGCTTCTACCGCCGTAGCCCCGAGGTCACCACGATGGTGCTGGAATCCAGCGGGCACTGCCACAACATGGCCTCCACCCGCCGCCGGCTGTGGGATCGGCTGCTGGCCTGGGCGGCGCGGCCCTAGGCCTGGGCCAGCTGCTTTTGCGCGTACAGCCGGGCCCATTCCTTGCGCGGCCGGATGGAGACGTCGACGTCGCTCGCGGTCGCCCGCAGCGCGCCCACGGTGGCCCGTTCGCGCGGGGTCCGCGCGAACGGATCCCAGCCGAAGAACCGGCAGGCGTTCTCCCAGGTGATCTTGTTGATGTCGGCGTCGTCGGCGCCGGCGTCGGTCAACTCGGCCAGCACCTGCTCGGGGGCGTCGGGCCAGAAGCAGTCCGAATGCGGGTAGTCGCACTCCCAGGCGATGTTGTCGATGCCGATCTCGTGGCGCAGCTTCAGCGACGTCTTGTCGGTGACGTAGCAGGCCAGCGCGTGCTCGCGGAACACCTCGGACGGCAGCCGGCCGCCGAAGTCGCGGCGCAGCCACTTCTGGTTGGTGTAGTGCCGGTCGCAGCGGTCCAGGTAGAACGGGATCCAGCCGATGCCGCCCTCGGAGAACGCGAACTTCAGGTCGGGGTAGCTGCGCATCGCCGGGCCCCACACCAGATCCTGGGCGGCGATCGCCGAGATCTGGGTGGCCAACACGATCAGGTTGTCGATCGGGGCGTCCTTGGCCATCGAGATCGCGCCGAACCCGGTGCCGATGTGCAGGCACATCACCACGTTCTGCTCGCACAGCGTGGCGAACACCGGGCCCCAGTACTCGATGTCGTGGTAGCTGGGCAGCCCCTCCAGGTGCGGCAGTTCGGGCATGGTGACCGCGCGGCAGCCCTTGGCCGCCACCCGACGGATCTCGGCGCACATCGCCTCGGGGTTCCAGGTGGGCAGCAGCGCGATCGGGATGAACCGGTCCGGGTAGGCGCCGGCCCACTCGTCGATGTGCCAGTCGTTATAGGCCTGCACCATGATCACGGTCACCGGATCCTTGTGCTGGTTGAGGTGCCGGGCCGAGAATCCGGTGAACGTCGGGAAGCACATCGAGGCCAGGATGCCGTTGCGGCTCATGTCGCGGACCCGTTCGTGCACGTCGTAGACGCCGGGCCGCATCTCGGCGAACCCGGCCGGGTCGCGGCCCCACTCCTCGGCCGGCCAGGACACCACCGCGTTGAGGCCACTGACCCCGGTGGGGCGGCCCTGGTAGATCCACTGGTCGACGCCGTTGTCGTCGGTGACCACCCGCGGTGCTTCGTCGACGTATTTGGCGGGCACGTGCCGGGCGAACATATCCGGGGGTTCGACGACGTGGTCATCGATGCTCACCAGGATCAGGTCGTCGACGTTCATGCACACTCCTTGAGGCGTCGTTGGCTCACCTTTCTTCCTAGTTGTACCGTCGAATGCCATGACCGTCTCCGCGCTTTCGGCCAGACGTTTAGCAGAATCGGCCAACATCGGGCGGGTCGAGCTGCGCTACGGTGGCCGCGCCCGGGCCGGCAGCTACCTCTATGAGGGCCATCGGCTGGTCACCGGCTGGCACTCGCATGATCTGCACCAGATCCAGTACGCGATCGGCGGGGTGGTCGAGGTGGAGACCGCGGCCGCGCACTACCTGCTGCCGCCGCAGCAGGCCGCCTGGATCCCGGTCGGGCTGGAACACCAGGCCACCATGAACCCCGACGTGCGCAGCGTCGCGGTGATGTTCGATCCCGACCTGCTGCCGCCCACCGACGACCGGGCCCGGATCCTGGCGGTGTCGCCGCTGATCCGGGAGATGATGATCTACGCGCTGCGCTGGCCGATCGGGCGCGCCGAAAGCGACCCGGTGTCCGACGGCTTCTTCGCCACGCTGGGGCATCTGGTCTTCGAGGCGCTGGACCACGAGGCGCCGCTGAGCCTGCCCACCTCCGAGAACCCGATCGTGGCGGCGGCGATGGCCTACACCAAGGCGCATCTGTCGTCGGTGACCGCCGCCGAGGTCAGCCGCGCCGTGGCGGTTTCCGAGCGCACGCTGCGGCGCCAGTTCGACACGGCGATCGGCATGTCGTGGCGCACCTATTTATTGCACGCCCGGATGCTGCGGGCGATGGCGCTGCTGGCCGCACCGGATCAGCCGGTGGCCCAGACCGCGACCGCGGTCGGGTTCGACAGCCTGAGCGCCTTCACCCGCGCGTTCACCCAGTTCTGCGGCGAGCCGCCGTCGACCTACCGCCGTCGCATCGCCGCGACCGGCTGAGTGCGTAGCCGCACGCTCGCGCGGATCAGGGCCAGGCGTGGACGATGTTTTGGGCGGGCTCCAAGCCCCGCTCGATCAGCAACTCGGTGGCGTCGGCGGCCTGCTCGCAAATGGCAGGGATTTCCGGACGCTCGGCGGCGGTGAACGTCTCCAGCACGAACGTCGCCGGGTCCTTGCGGCCGGGCGGGCGCCCGATCCCGATCCGCACCCGTTGAAAATCCTTGGTGCCCACGGCGTTCGCGATCGAGCGCAGCCCGTTGTGGCCGCCCTCGCCGCCGCCCAGTTTGAGCCGGACCCGGCCGAAGTCCAGATCGAGGTCGTCGTGGACGACGATCACGTCCGCCGGGGGCACCGAGTAGAACTTCGCCAACGGTCCCACCTGGCGGCCGGACTCGTTCATGTAGCACCGCGGCCGGGCCAACACCACCGATCGCCCGCTGAGGCGACCGGTGGCGACCTCCGCGCCGGACCGCTTGTGCGCCTTGAACGCCGACCCCAGCCGCTGCGCCAGCAGGTCGACGACCATGAATCCGAGATTGTGCCGGGTTTTGGCGTAATTCGGTCCGGGGTTGCCCAGGCCGACGACCAGCAACGGCTCGGCCATCCGGTGATCCGTCTACTCGGACTCTTCGGCGGCCGCGGTCTCCTCGGCCGCTTCGGCAGCCGCCTCGCCCTCGGCGGCCTCTTCGGCAGCTTCGCCCTCCATCTCCTCGGCGGTCGGCGCGGTCACCACGTTGACCACCAGCAGCTCCGGATCGGAGATCAGGGTGACCCCCTTGGGCAGCGTGAGCTGGCCGGCGGCGAACTGGGTGCCGGCCTCGACGCCCTCCACCGAGACGGTTAACTCTTCGGGGATCGACAGCGCCTCGGCCTCGATCTCCACGGTGTTGGTCTCCTGGGTGACCAGGGTGCCCGGGGCGGCGTCGCCCTCGACGACGACGTTGACCTCGACGACGACCTTCTCGCCGCGGCGCACCACCAGCAGGTCGGCGTGCTGGATGGTGCGGCGGATCGGGTGGATGTCGAGCGCCTTGGTCAGCGCCAGCTGCTCTTTGCCGTCGATGTCGAGCGCCAGCACGGCGTTGGTGCCGGCGTGCCGCAGCACGGCCGCGTAGTCATGGCCGGGCAGCTCCAGGTGCTGCGGCTCGGTGCCGTGGCCGTAGAGCACCGCGGGGATCTTGCCGGCGCGACGCGCCCGTCGGGACGCGCCCTTACCGGTCTCGGTCCGCACCGCGGCGGCGAGCTTGTTGGTGTGCGAAGTCTTTGACGCTGCCGTCTTGGCCATGGTGTCGCTCCTGTGTTCGGGGCACGGCCAGCATCGCGACAACCAGTAGGGGAAATATCCGGGTCGCCGTCGATAACGGTGATCAGCACAATTGCCGACCGCCCTCGCCGTGACGCCGGTCAGGATAGCGCACCGGCGCCGCGCAGCGGAAATTCGCCGGGGCCGCCGCACCTATTTGGCGGCGACGGTGAAGCCGTGGATGATCGCCTCGACATCGTCGGCCTGCGCGACGGCCTGGGTGGCCACCGTGGTGATGGTGAGCTGAACCAGGTAACGCTGCTTGGCCGGGGCCGCGCCGGTGGGGATGACGACCCGGTTGTAGCTGTGCAGCCGCTGCCCGAGCTGGTCGTAGGAGCCTTGAATCATCCCCGACGGGAAGCCGTGAAAGTCGTCGGTGGAGGAGTCCAGCTTCTTGAAGTTCTGCGTCAGTTCGGCATCGGCGAAGCTGTGCTTGACCACCTCGGCGGCGTCGAAGTCACCGCTGAGCTTGAACACCATCAAGATGGCCATCGGATACGAGTCGCCCTTGCTGATCGCCACCGTTCCGGGGGAGAAGTGCCAGTTGGTGGACCTGGTCCACCCCGGCGGGGTCGGGATCGACACCGTCAGGTCGGTCAGCGAGTCGGGTGCTACCTGCTCCCCGGAGACCCCGATGCTTTCCAGGTACTGCGGGAACGCGACCGGTTTCTCGGTCCCCGTCGTGGTGGTGGCGGTGGTCGTCGTTGTCGCGCTGGTGGTCCAGATGGATTGGTAGTCCGGCGACTTGGACCCACAACCGACCAGGCAGAGAACCGCCGCGGTGACGCCGAACAGCCGAAAGTTCACAGAATTTCGCGGACCGCATCGATCGGGCGAGCCAGCCGGGTGCCGTTTGCGGTGACGACGAACGGGCGCTGGATCAGGATCGGGTGTTCGGCCATCGCGTCCAGCAGGGCGTCGTCGGAGGCATCGGCCAGGTTCAGTTCGGCGTACACCGCTTCCCGGGTGCGCACCGCGTCGCGCACCGCGATCCCCGCGTCGTCGATCATCTGCACCAGCTCGGCGCGCGACGGCGGGGTCTTCAGGTATTCGACCACGGTCAGCTCAATGCCGTTGTCCCGTAACAGCTCCAGCGTCTTGCGCGAGGTGGAGCAGCGCGGGTTGTGGTAGATAGTCGCGGCGTCAGCCATCTACGCGTCCCCGTCGAAAAGCCCGGTGACCGAGCCGTTCTCGAAGACCGCCCGGATGGTGCTGGCCAGCAGCGGCGCGATCGACAGCACGGTCAGCTGCGGGAAGCGTTTGTCCTCGCCGATCGGCAACGTGTTGGTGACGATCACTTCGCGGGCGCCGCACTCGGCCAGCCGCTCGGAGGCCGGCGGGGACAGCACCCCGTGGGTGGCGGCGATGACCACGTCCTTGGCGCCGTCGTCGTGCAGCAGCTTGACCGCGCCGGCGATGGTGCCGCCGGTGTCGATCATGTCGTCGATCAGCACACAGGTCCGCCCAGCCACCTCACCGACCACCCGGTTGGACTTCACCTGGTTGGGCACCCGCGGGTCCCGGGTTTTGTGAATGAACGCCAGCGGCACCCCGCCCAGCGCGTCGGCCCACTTCTCGGCGATGCGCACCCGGCCGGAGTCCGGGGACACCACCACCATGTCGTCGCGGGCGTAGTTGTCGGCGATGTAGTTGCACAGCAGGGCCTGGGCGCGCATGTGGTCGACCGGCCCGTCGAAGAAGCCCTGGATCTGGTCGGTGTGCAGGTCGACGGTGACGATCCGGTCGGCGCCAGCGGTCTTGAGCAGGTCGGCCACCAGCCGCGCCGAGATGGGCTCGCGGCCGCGGTGCTTTTTGTCCTGGCGGGCGTACGGGTAGAACGGCAAGATCGCGGTGATCCGCTTGGCGCTGCCCCGCTTGAGCGCGTCGATCATGATCAGCTGTTCCATCAGCCATTGGTTCAGCGGCGCCGGGTGCGACTGCAGCACGAACGCGTCACAGCCGCGCACCGACTCGTTGAACCGCACGAAGATCTCCCCGTTGGCGAAATCGCGGGCGGTCTGCTCGGTGACGTGGACGTCGAGCTCCTTGGCGACCTGTTCGGCCAGCTCGGGGTGGGCCCGGCCGGAGAAGAACATGAGGTTTTTGCGGTTGTCCATCCAGTCGTAGCTCACGTGCTGCCCCCGGCGGTTGATCGAGATGTCGCCTAATGGTACGTAAAGCGTGTCGAACTGCTGTGTTGAGGGTTCGGCACCGCCCTTCTCGGGCGTCGTCGGTTCAGGCCGCGGGTGCGGTGTGAACGTCGGTTCCCGCGTCGTTCGGGCTGGTTTCACCGGCACACGCAGAGTGCTGGTCAGCGCCGTCCCGTCGGCGGGCGTTGGTGACCCGGCCTCCTGCTTGGGGGTCCGGGGATTGGTTGGCGTGATGGGCTTGACCCCAACGGGCCAGGTTTGCCGCGGCGTTGGTGTCCCTGTCGGCGGAATGTCCGCAACCACATGTGAACATCCGATCCGCCAGTGTCAACTCGCGGCGCAGTCCGCACGCCGGACAGAGTCTGCTGGAGGGGAACCAGCGGTCGGCAACCACGACTTCGCCGCCGCGCCAGGCCTGTTTATAGCGAAGCAGGCGGGCGAATTCGGCCCATCCGGCATCGGAGATGGCCTGGGCGAGCCGGTGGTTGGCCAGCATCCCTGCCACGTTGAGGTCTTCGATGACGAGCCGGTCGTGAGTCTTGACCAGCGCACCCGAGATCTGATGCAGGAAATGCCGACGAATGTTGGCGATTCTATGATGATGCTGCCCGAGCCTGCGAGCAGCGTGTTGGCGGTTGTGTGAGCCCTCCTTCTTGCGCGACACATTCTTGGCCAAGCGCCGCTGCCGGGCCAGACCGGCTCGTAGCGCTTTCGGGGCTTCGGTGATGCGGGCAACCTCGGTGCCGTCGCTGGTTGCGGCGACCATGAATGCCGACAGGCCTCGGTCAACGCCGACCCAGCCGCCGGCGTCGCTCTCAGCCCGGGTCGGGTGTTGGTGAGTCGGATGTAGGTCGGCGGCCTCGACATTTAGCGACACCCACCAGCGTCCAGCTTGCTGGGTCACGGTGGCGAACAGGATTGTGGCGCGGCCTTTGCCGAGCATGCGCCGCAGTTGGCGGGTGTCGTCGTGCACGGCGATCGGCCCGATCACGGGCAGAGTCACCGAGCGGCGTCGATTGTTATCACCGACCCGAATCGCCGGTTTCCCGTTTTTGGGGTGCTTATTGCGCAGCCGAAACGATGGCAGCGCGCGACCTTTCTTCTTGAAGCGAGGGAAGCCGACGCGCTTGCCTTTGCATCTGCCCAACCGCGAGTCCGACCAGGCTTTGAGCCCCTTACCCAGATTGATGGCGCCTTCTTCAAACACCTGCTGACATACTTCACCTCGCCACGCTAGGCCGGTCACGACCACGTCGGTGACTCCGTCGTTGTTGACGGCAAATACCCGGCCGGCAGCCTCAGTTTTCTTCCACCCGTTGAAACTGTTGATCAAATCGAACCCCGTCCATGGAACGGCCACGCCCGGGTCGGTCTTGCGATCGGACAGTGCTGTGGTAACCATGCGTAGGCACTGGTTGAACGCGAACCGGGCCGCGCCTGCGTGCCTGGCCAGTACGTCCTGCTGTTCGACGGTGGGATCCAGACAGAACTTGAACGTTGTGTGCCGAGTCATCTCACCGGTGAGTATCGCAGCACCCACCGACAATCGGCTGGCCAGCGATGACGCTGGCGACCCGCCAACCATTGCCCAGGCCTACGAATCACTCACACCGGACACTCTTTAGCCCAACGTGCGGGTTCCCCGAACGCGCCGCGGGTCACTCCGGCGGGTCGGCCGCATCGGGGCTGGTCCGCGCCCGCTCGGCGGCCTGCGCGGCCGCGCTGCCCGGCCGTTTGCGCTGGACCCAATCCTCGATGTTGCGTTGCGGGCCGGCCGATACCGCCAACGCGCCCGGCGGAACGTCGTCGCGCAGCACCGTGCCCGCCCCGGTGTAGGCGCCGTCGCCGACGGTGACCGGCGCGACGAACATGGTGTCCGAGCCGGTGCGCACGTGCGAGCCCACCGTGGTGCGCCGTTTGGTCTGCCCGTCGTAGTTGACGAACACGCTGGAGGCGCCGATGTTGGAATGCTCGCCGATGTCGGCGTCGCCGACGTAGGTCAGGTGCGGCACCTTGGTGCCGGTGCCGATGGTGGAGTTCTTGGTTTCCACGAAGGCGCCCAGCTTGCCGTCGGCGCCCAGCACGGTGCCCGGCCGCAGGTAGGCGAACGGGCCGACGGTGGCGCCGTCGCCGATGACCGCCGAGCCGGCGTGGGTGCGGATCACCGACGCCCCGTCGCCGACGGTGACGTCGGCCAGCGTGGAGTCTGGGCCGATGCGGCAGTGGGTGCCGATGCGGGTAGCCCCGAGCAGCTGGGTGCCCGGCGCGATCACGGTGTCGCGGCCGATGGCCACGTCGACGTCGATCCAGGTGGTGGTGGGGTCGACGACGGTGACCCCGGCGCGTTGGTGGCCGGCCACGATGCGCCGGTTGAGTTCGGCACCCAGCTCGGCCAGCTGCACCCGGTTGTTGACCCCGGCCACCAGCGCGGCGTCGTCGACGTGGCGGGCCCGCACGATCAGGCCGTCGCCGCGGACGATGCCGATCACGTCGGTCAAATACAGCTCACGCTGGGCGTTGTCCGCGCTCAGCCGGGTCAGCGCCGAGCGCAGCGCGGCCGCGTCGAACGCGTACACCCCGGCGTTGACCTCGCCGATCTGCCGCTGCGATGCGCTGGCATCGGCCTGCTCGACGATCGCGATGACCTCCCCGTCCTGGGTGCGCAGGACGCGGCCGTAGCCAGTGGGGTCGTCCAGCGTGGTGGTCAGCACGGTGACCGCGGCCGGCCCGGCCCGATGACTGGCGATCAGGTCGGCCAGCGTGGCGGCGTCCAGCAGCGGGGTGTCCCCGGAGGTGACGGCCACGACCCCGGCGAAATCGTCGGGCAGCGCCGACAGCCCGCACAGCGCGGCGTGCCCGGTGCCCAGCTGCTCCTGCTGCACCGCCACGGCCACTTCGCGGCCCAGTTGCTCGGCCAGCTCGGCGACCGCCGGCGCGACCCGGTCGCGGCCCTGACCCACCACCACGACCAGGTGCTGCGGGCCCAGGCCGGCGGTGGCGTGCAGGGCGTGCGCGAGCATGCTGCGCCCGGCCAGGGTGTGCAGCACCTTGGGGGTGTCGGAAACCATCCGGGTTCCGGCCCCGGCCGCCAAGACCAGGACCGCGGTGTCGCCTTGCGTTGTCATGGGCCTCCTCGGCTTGCTGGCGCGAGCGTGCGCATCCGTACGCCGATACGCCGTCTAGCGTGGCATTTTGCGCACGCTGGCGGCAAAGGGCCGGGCGAAAAGCTCCGTCGCCAGGACTCGAACCTGAACTCTCAGAACCAAAATCTGATGTGCTGCCGATTACACCACGACGGATCAACTGCAAGGAGACTCTAACCGAACTGGATATCCTGGTAGACGTGGCAGCTCCGGACAAAGATGTGCGGGCGCCGCGCGCCCGGATGACGGGTAGCGAGCGTCGTCACCAACTCATCGACATCGCGCGCTCGCTATTTGCCGACCGCGGCTATGAGGGCACCTCGATCGAGGAGATCGCGCAGCGGGCCAACGTATCCAAACCGGTGGTCTACGAGCATTTCGGCGGTAAGGAAGGGCTTTACGCGGTCGTCGTCGACCGGGAGATGTCGGCGTTGCTGGACGGCATCACCGCGTCGTTGACCAAGCAGACCAACAACCGGTCCCGGCTGCGCATCGAGCGGGTGGCGTTGGCGCTGCTGACCTACGTCGAGGAGCGCACCGACGGCTTCCGCATCCTGATCCGCGACTCGCCGGCGGCGATCAGCGCCGGCACCTACTCCACCCTGCTCAACGACGCCGTCAACCAGGTGTCCTCGATCCTGGCGGGGGACTTCTCCCGGCGCGGCCTGGACCCGGAGATGGCGCCGCTGTACGCCCAGGCGCTGGTCGGGTCGGTGTCGATGACCGCCCAGTGGTGGCTCGACGTGCGCGAACCCAAGAAGGAAGTGGTCGCCGCGCACCTGGTCAACCTGTGCTGGAACGGGCTGACCCACCTGGAGGCCGACCCCGATCTGCTCGACGAGTAGCTTTCGGGCCGCCGCGCCGCGCCGCCGCGCAGCGCCGAGATCGACGTTTTCGGGCAAAAGTTCGAGTACGCGGCACGGAAACGTAGATCTCGGCGCTGCGGAGCATTGCGGCGCCGCGATGTGGCGGCGGTCACGCCCGTTTTGGCCAGCGCCGCAACGTGAATCGGCAAGCATAGAATGGTCCAAATGACCGCACCGGGGCCTGCCCGCCCAGTCACCCCGATCGCGGGGCTGGTCGACCTGGCGTTGACCGCGCCCACCTTTACCCAACTCATCGACCGGGCCGCCGAGCGGCCGCAGGAGCTGGCGTTGGTCGGCCCGGCCAGCGCCCGGCTGTTCGCGGCGGCCGCGCTGGCCCGCCAGACCCCGCTGCTGGTGGTCACCGCCACCGGACGCGAAGCCGACGACCTGACCGCCGAACTGCGCGGGGTGCTGGGCGACGCGGCGGCGATGTTCCCGTCCTGGGAGACGCCGCCGCACGCGCGGCCCACCTCGGGCGTGGTCACCGTCGGCGCCCCGCCGCCGCCGCCGCGCCGGCTGGGGCGTGCGGGTGGTGGGCGGGGGGGGGGCGGGGGGGGGGGGGGGGG
>NZ_MLQM01000005.1:0-90995 GCF_001854525.1 Mycobacterium talmoniae | reverse complement strand
GTGCGGAGGCCGCCGCCGTCGTCGACGCGATGACCCGTGCGTTGCCCAAACCGATCGACCACTTCCTGGTCCAAGCCGATTTGACCGTCGTGGTGCCCGGGCCGCTGGAACGCGAGCTCGCCGACGAGTTGGCCACCGTCGCTACCGTCGAATCGGCCGGGGCGGCGATGGTCTACCGGGTCAGCGAACAGAGCATCCGGCACGCCCTGGACATCGGCCGCACCGGCGGCGGGCTGCGCGCGTTTTTTGAGAAGCACTCCAAAACACCGGTGCCCCAGGGCCTTACCTATCTGATCGATGATGTGGCGCGCCGCCACGGGCAGCTGCGGATCGGGATGGCGGCCGCGTTCGTGCGCTGCGAGGACCCGACGCTGCTGGCCCAGGCGGTGGCCGTGCCGGCGGCCGAACAGTTGGGGCTGCGGGTGCTGGCGCCGACGGTGGCGGTGTCGCAGGCGCCGATTTCCGATCTGCTGGCGGCGTTGCGCGACGCCGGGTTCGCCCCGGCCGCCGAGGACGCCTCCGGCGCCATCGTCGATTTGCGGCCGCGCGGCGCCCGGGTGCCCACCCCGCAGCAACGTCGGGCGCATCCCCCGACGACCCGCCCCACCAGCGAAACCCTGGCCGCCGTCGTCGCGGTGCTGCGCAAGGTCACCGCGGCGCCGTTCGCGAACATGCGCGTCGACCCGGCGGTCACCATGTCGCTGTTGCAGCGGGCGGTGCGCCACGATCAGCCGGTGGTGATCAGCTACCTGGACCCGGCCGGGGTGGCCACCCAACGGGTGGTGTCCCCGCTCACCGTGTCCGGCGGCCAGCTGGTGGCGTTCGACTCGGCGTCGGGGCGGATGCGCGATTTCGCCATTCACCGCATCACCGCGGTGGCCGCCGCCGACGATGCAGAGCGCAGCGACGAGGAGGAGCGGCGGACGTGACCTGCGCCGCCGACGATGCAGAGCGCAGCGATGAGGAGGAGCGGCGGACTCCGGATAATGGGCAGCATGACTGACGGACCGTTGATCGTGCAGTCCGACAAGACGGTGCTGCTCGAGGTGGACCACGAGCTGGCCGGCGCGGCGCGTGCGGCCATCGCGCCGTTCGCCGAGCTGGAGCGCGCCCCCGAGCACGTGCACACCTACCGGATCACCCCGCTGGCGTTGTGGAACGCCCGCGCCGCCGGCCACGACGCCGAGCAGGTGGTCGACGCGCTGGTCAGCTTTTCGCGCTACGCGGTGCCGCAGCCGCTGCTGGTCGACATCGTCGACACCATGGCCCGGTACGGGCGGCTGCAGCTGGTGAAGAACCCGGCGCACGGCCTGACCCTGGTCAGCCTGGACCGTGCGGTGCTCGAAGAGGTGCTGCGCAACAAGAAGATCACCCCGATGCTGGGGGCCCGCATCGACGACGACACCGTCGTCGTGCATCCCAGCGAGCGGGGCCGGGTCAAGCAGATGCTGCTCAAGATCGGCTGGCCGGCCGAGGATCTGGCCGGCTACGTCGATGGGGAGGCGCACCCGATCAGCCTGCACCAGGACGGCTGGGCCCTGCGCGACTACCAGGAGATGGCGGCCGACTCGTTCTGGTCCGGTGGCTCCGGGGTGGTGGTGCTGCCCTGCGGGGCGGGCAAGACGCTGGTGGGCGCGGCGGCGATGGCCAAGGCCGGGGCGACCACGCTGATCCTGGTCACCAACACCGTGGCCGGGCGGCAGTGGAAACGCGAGCTGGTGGCCCGCACGTCGCTGACCGAGGAGGAGATCGGCGAGTACTCCGGCGAGCGCAAGGAGATCCGCCCGGTCACCATCGCCACCTATCAGGTGATCACCCGGCGCACCAAGGGCGAATACCGGCACCTGGAGCTGTTCGACAGCCGCGACTGGGGGCTGATCATCTACGACGAGGTGCACCTGCTGCCGGCGCCGGTGTTCCGGATGACCGCCGACCTGCAGTCGCGGCGCCGGCTGGGCCTGACGGCCACCTTGATCCGTGAGGACGGCCGCGAAGGTGACGTGTTCTCCCTGATCGGGCCCAAACGCTACGACGCGCCGTGGAAGGACATCGAGGCCCAAGGCTGGATCGCGCCGGCCGAATGCGTCGAGGTGCGGGTGACGATGACCGACAGCGAGCGGATAGCCTATGCCACCGCCGAGCCGGAGGAACGCTACCGGCTGTGCTCGACCGTGCATTCCAAGGTCGCGGTGGTCCGTTCGATCCTGGCCCGGCACCCCGGTGAGCCGACATTGGTGATCGGCGCCTACCTGGATCAGCTCGACGAGCTGGGCGAGTTGCTGGACGCCCCGGTGATCCAGGGCTCGACCAAGACCGCCGAACGCGAGGCGCTGTTCGATGCGTTTCGCCGCGGCGAGGTGTCCACCCTGGTGGTGTCCAAGGTGGCCAACTTCTCCATCGACTTGCCGGAAGCCTCGGTGGCGGTGCAGGTTTCCGGCACCTTCGGGTCCCGCCAGGAGGAGGCGCAGCGGCTGGGCCGGCTGCTGCGGCCCAAGGCCGACGGCGGCGGCGCCATCTTCTATTCGGTGGTGGCCCGCGACAGCCAGGACGCCGAATACGCCGCGCACCGGCAACGGTTCCTAGCCGAGCAGGGCTACGGCTACATCATCCGCGACGCCGACGACCTGCTGGGCCCGGCGATCTAGATCGCTTGCAGTCCCCCACCCGCGTGTTGAGATTGCGTCTACGGTCGCGATTTTGCGAAAACCACGACCATAGACGCAATTTGAACGCCCATGTGCGCCCTCGGCGTTAGACCCGGCGCAGCGTGGCGACCAGCTGATCGATCAGGCCGGGATCGGGTGCGCCCGGATAACCCTGCTGCAGCGAGATCACGAACAACACCGTGCCGTCCTGACCGGGCACCGTCGTGGCGACCATGCTGTGCAGCGCCGACGATCCGGTACACAGATCGGACTCGATATCGGTCACGGTGGCGACCAGCTGCACGGCCGGCGCCCCACCGACCGTCAATTGCCGCGGCTGGCCCAGCGACACCGTGGGCACGTGCCCGCTTCGGGAGGTGTAAATGTCCTTCACCAGCTGCGCTTCCGAGCGCACCGACTGGTTGATGTCGCTGACGCTGCCGTTGCCGGGCTCCCCGGTAAGCGCGCGGCTGTCCTTCGGGCATTCCGCGCCCGCCAATTCGGCGGCACCGCTCATGGTGCGGATCGGACAGTAGCCGAACGGGCCGTCCGGGCACGGCTTCTCCCAGCCCACCAAGGTGGTGCAGCTCAACACCTTCCACTCGGGCGGCACGTCGTAGGCCAGGTGGCGGGGGCCGACCACCGGCTGCCAGCCGGCCGGGGTTTGCGGTCCCGGCTGCCGCGGGATGCCGTTGCAGTCAGCCGGCGCCGACGCCGCCTGGCTGGTGCTGGTGGCCGTGGTGGTGGTGCTGGTGGTCGAGGTCGGCCGGGTGGTGGAGGTCGGCCGGTGGCTGGTGGTGGTCTGCGCGGTGGTGTGGGTCGACTTATTGTTGAGTCCCCACAGCAGCCCGCCGACGACCAAGGCGACGACGACCACGGCGGCGACGGTGAACAGGATCCACTTCCCGTTGTTGTTGCCGCCCGGCGGTGGGCCGCCGAATTGGGGCGGCGCCTCGCCGTAGCCCGACCATCCCGAACCCTGCGGCGGGGCTTGCCAATACCCCGGCGCACCGGATTGCGGCGCCGGGTAGTAGGCCCCGGAGGGTTGCTCTCCATACCCGCCCGGCGGCGGGTAGCCCGATGGTGGGTAGCTCACGGGTGTCCTTCCGCCAAGCACGTGGTCGACAAAAACGTTAACAGCCGCGCGGCGCCGTCGAGGTCGGCATTCTGGGCTAGCCTCGGCGTATGGGTGCCAAACACCTGCTGTTCAAGGCCATGTACCGGCTGGGTTTCACGCCGTGGGACGGTCACCCGCTGGCCCGCGGCCTGCGCGACCTGATCGAGGGCAACGGGTCACCGCCGCTGCCACCCGGCACCGCGGTGGACCTCGGTTGCGGCACCGGGGACAACACCGTCTACCTGGCCCAGCAGGGCTGGCAGGTGACCGGGGTGGACTTCGTGCCCAAAGCGCTGGACCAGGCCCGCGTCAAGGCCGCCGCCAACGGTGTCGCCGTCACCTTCGCCAACGTCGACGTCACCCGGCTCAGCTCGGCGGGGGTGGGCAGCGGTTTCACCCTGGTCGTGGACAGCGGGTGCCTCCACGGCATGAACGACGCCGACCGCGACGCCTACGTCCGCGAGGTCACCGCGGTGACCGCCCCCGACGCGCGGCTGCTGATCATCGCGTTCATTCCGGGTGGGTCGTTGGGGGTGCGCGGCATCGACCAGGCCGAGATCGAGCGGCGGTTCACCCCGGACTGGCAGCTGGTGTCGGCGGGGGCCGAGCCGGACTACCGGCCCAGCAACGGCGACCACCCCATGCACCACTACGTATTAGCGCGCCGATCCTGAATTCCCGACCCACGGGCACAAGTGGAACGCGTTTCTGTTTTCGTCACCGAGACGTCTTACAGACCTGATCAGACCCGCTAATCCTGGGACTAGAGCCTGTTATATTGGCCGGATAGTTCAGCACAGCGAAGGGGCAGGCGTGATTCGGGCGACATCGGAGGTCAGCACCGCGACGACCGACGTCGTGGTCGTCGGCTTCGGCGCGGCGGGCACCTCCGCGGCGATCACGGCACGTGAACAAGGCGCCGAGGTCATCGCGCTGGATCGCGCCAACGGCGGTGGTGCGACCGCGATCTCCGGCGGAATCATCTACGCCGGCGCCGGAACTTCGGTGCAGCGGCAGGCCGGGGTGGCCGACACCGTCGACCAGATGCTGGCCTACCTTCGGCTGGAGGTCGGCGACGCCGTCAGCCCGCAGACACTGGAGCGGTTCGTCCGCACCAGCCCGGAGATGATCGACTGGCTGCAACGGCACGGGGTGCCGTTCGACGCGTCGCTGTGCCCGTACAAGACGTCGTTCCCGAACAACCGCTACTACCTGTATCACTCCGGCAGCGAGAACGCCGGCGCGTTCTCCTCCCGCACCCCGCCGGTGCAGCGCGGCCACCGGGTCAAAGGAAAAGGCACGTCCGGCAAGCAACTGTATGCGCCGCTGGCCCGCTCGGCGCGCGCCCTCGGCGTCGACTTCCGGCCCCACACGAAAGTCACCGCGCTGCTGCAGGATTCGTCCGGCCGGGTGACCGGGGTCGAGGCGAGGACCATGCAACACGCCCCGCGGCACATCCGCCGCGCCTACGCGGCGATGGCCGCGCTGTCGACCAAGCCGGGCGTGTACTACCCGCCGCTGCGCCAGGCGATGGACCGTCGGCTGGCCGCCCTCGAACGCCGCTACGCTCGGCCCGTCCGGATCGTGGCACGCCAAGGGGTCATCGTCTGCGCCGGCGGCTTCATCGCCAACACGGACTGGCGGGAACGCCACGCACCGGATTTCGTCCACGGCCTGCCGCTGGGCACCAGCGGTGATGACGGCAGCGGTATCGCGCTGGCCCAGGACATGGGAGCCGTCACCGCGCACATGGACAACGTCTCGGCGTGGCGCTTCATCACCCCGCCCAGCGCGTTCCTCTCCTCGATCGTGGTCGACGACAAAGGGCAGCGGATCATCGACGAAAGTCGCTACGGTGCCGCCCTCGGGCGGGCGATGGTCACCAACCACGGCGGGAAGGGCTGGATCCTCGCCGACGCGAACCTGATGGCGCAGGCCAAACGTCAACTGCTCACCCAGACACTGTGGTTCCAGCGCGCGCAGGCCGCCGCCCTGATGTTCGCCGACGCGGTGCACGGGCCCACCCTGGCGGACGTCGCCCGGGCGGCCGGCGTCGACCCCGAAGGCCTGGCGGCGACCGTCAAAGCGCACAATGCCGCCATCGACTCGGGGACAACGGATCCCGTCGGCAAGCCGGCGCACTTTTGCCGCCGCATCGAGCGGGGGCCGTTCACCCTGATGAACATCTCCGTGCGCCCGAAACTGCTGTGTCCGACGCCGATGCTCACCCTCGGCGGTGTGCGGGTCGCCGAGGACACCGGGGCGGTCCTCAACGCCGCCGGCGACCCGATTCCGGGCCTGTTCGGCGCGGGCCGCACGGCCGTCGGCGTCTGCTCGGAGTCCTACGTCAGCGGCCTGTCCATCGCCGATTGCGTGTTCTCCGGTCGTCGCGCCGGGGCCTCCGCCGCCACCGGCTGACCCCGACCTGCCTCACCGGGCACACGCGTCGGAGGGCAGCAATAGCACCGCCGGCCACAGCAAGGTCGCCGCACCCAGGGCCACTTCATAGTCGCTGCCGGCCGGGACGTGGAACTGCTGCTCCAGTTGGGTCTGGATGCGCTGGACGCCGTCGGGGTGGAAGAACAACCACACCAGCCCCGCGGTGATGTAGGGAACCGCGAGCCACAGGGCCACCTCGATCAGCGCCGCGACGCTCACCTGATAATTCAGGACGCGCCGCAGCAGGTCCAGCATCCGGGATGCGGTGCGCCCGAGGTCCCACACCCCGGTCATGGTAGGTGCCGGGAGGTGCGGGAAGCGGAAAATCGCCTGAAGCGCCAGCACCGGCAAAGGAATACCGTGGTGACATGGCTTCACGGCATGCTCTGTTTCGGGTCTTCTACACCATCGGCTTCACCCCGTGGGACGGTCATCCGCTGGCGGCGGGCCTGCGGCAACTCGTCGAGGGAACCGCCGAGACACCCGCGCTGCCGCCCGGATCGGCGCTCGACGTCGGCTGCGGCACCGGAGACGCATCGATCTATCTGGCCCAAGTTGGGTGGCACGTCACCGGGATCGACTTCACGCCGAAGGCGGTCGACCGGGCCCGCGCCAAGGCCCGCGCCGCCGATGCGACGGTCGACTTCGTTCACGGCGACGTCACCCATTTGCGCCAGGCCGGCGTCGGCTCGGGGTTCCAGCTGATCGTGGACAACGGCTGCTTCCACGGTATGAGCAGCGGTGATCGTGACCGGTACGTTCAAGAGATCGGCGCGGCGGCCGCCCCGGACGCCCGGCTGCTGATGATCGCCTTCAAACCCGGTGGTGGTTTCGGACCGCCGGGAACCGATCAGGCGGAGATCGAGCGCCGATTCACGCCGGCCTGGGCGCTGCTGGCGGCGGCGGATGAACCGCAGTGGACCCCCGACAACAGATTCGCGGGCAGGTTCGCGGCCCGCTTCCAGGCGCGCAGCTACCTGTTGCAGCGCCAGTAGCTGCCAGACGCAAAAGCCCCAAAACCACGTTGTTTTGGGGGCTTTTGCGTCTGCTCGCGCTGGGAGCCCGGCAGTTACAGCAGCGACGCCGGCGGGTTGAACCGGTCGCCGTACTTGGCGGCCAGCTCCTTGGCCCGGGCCACGAACGCCGCCTGGCCGCCGGGGTAGCCGACGATGTACTGGTGGGTACCACCGGTCCACGGCGGGAACCCGATGCCCATGATCGCGCCGATGTTGGCGTCGGCGGTCGAGGTGAGCACACCCTCGTCGAGGCACTTCTGGGTCTCCAGCGCCTCGGCGAACAGCATCCGGTCGATCATGTCCTGCAGCGGCGGGGTCGACGAACCGGAGTTGAACGTCTCCCGCAGGCCCGGCCACAGACCGGTGCGCTTGCCGTCGACGTACTCGTAGAAGCCGGCGCCCTTGAGCCGCGACGGGCGGCCGAGCTCGATCATCTTCTCGACGACGACCTCGTTCATCTGCTTCTCGTAGGTGCCGCCGGCGGCCTCGATGCCCTCGCGGGTGGCGACGGCGATCTTGTGCATCAGCTCCAGGTTGAGCTCGTCGGACAGCTGCAGCGGGGCGGCCGGGTAGCCGGCCTGCAGACCGGCCTGCTCGATGCTGGCCGGCTCCACACCCTCGCCGAGCATCGCCAGCGCCTCGTTGATGAAGGTGCCGATGACGCGGGAGGTGTAGAAGCCGCGGCTGTCGTTGACCACGATCGGGGTCTTCTTGATCGCCAGCACGTAGTCGAACACCCGGGCCAGCGCCTCGTCGGAGGTCTTCTCTCCGCGGATGATCTCCACCAGCGGCATCTTGTCGACCGGCGAGAAGAAGTGGATCCCGATGAAGTCCTCCTGGCGCTTCACGCCGGTCGCCAGACCGGTGATCGGCAGCGTGGAGGTGTTCGACCCCAGCAGCGCGTTGGGCTCGACGATGTCCTCGATCTCCTGGAACACCTTGTGCTTGAGGTCCTGGTTCTCGAACACCGCCTCGATCACGAAGTCGACGCCCTTGAGGTCGTTCGCGTCGCCGGTCGGGGTGATCCTGTCCAGCAGCGCCTTCGACTTCTCTTCGGTGGTGCGGCCACGCTCCAGCGCCTTGGCTTCCAGCTTCTCCGAGTAGCCCTTGCCCTTCTGCGCGGCCTCCAGGGTGACGTCCTTGAGCACCACGTCGAAGCCGGCCTTGGCCGACACGTAGGCGATCCCGGCGCCCATCATCCCGGCACCCAGCACCCCGATCTTCTTGATCGGAGTCTGCCCGATGCCGTCGGGCCGGCTGCCGCCGCCGTTGATGTGCTGCAGGTCAAAGAAGAACGCCTGGATCATGTTCTTGGCGACATGGCCGGTGACCAGCGAGGTGAAATACCGGCTCTCGATGCGGGTGGCGGTGTCGAAGTCCACCGCCGCGCCCTCGACCGCGGCGGACAGGATGGCCCGCGGCGCCGGCATCGGCGCGCCCTTGAGCTGCTTACGCAGCAGGGCCGGGAACGACGGCAGGATCGCCGCCAGCGACGGGGTGCTCGGGGTGCCGCCGGGCATCTTGTAGCCCTTGACATCCCACGGCTGGGTGTGCGCGTCCGGGTTGGCCTTGATCCACGCCTTGGCGGCCGGCACCAGCTCCTCGACGGTCGGCAGCACCTCGTCGACCAGGCCGATCTCCTTGGCCTTGGCCGGCTTGAACCGGGTGCCCTGCGCCAGCACGTTCATGAACGCGTTCTGG
The DNA here is from genome assembly GCF_001854525.1 of Mycobacterium talmoniae. Taxonomy (NCBI): domain Bacteria; kingdom Bacillati; phylum Actinomycetota; class Actinomycetes; order Mycobacteriales; family Mycobacteriaceae; genus Mycobacterium; species Mycobacterium talmoniae. The sequence continues at coordinate 82,077 of NZ_MLQM01000005.1, read as the reverse complement.
ATGCCCAGCATGCGCACCGTGCGGGTGACGCCGCCGCCACCGGGCAGCAGGCCCAGGGTCACCTCGGGCAGGCCGAGCTGGCTGCCCTTGGCGTCCGCGGCGATCCGGTGGTGGCAGGCCAGCGCGATCTCCAGGCCACCGCCGAGCGCGGCACCGTTGATGGCGGCGACGACCGGCTTGCCCAGGGTTTCCAGGGCGCGCAGGTCCTTTTTGATGTTCTCCACCTGGTCGAACGCCTGCTGGGCGTTCTCCGGGCCGACGTTGATCATCGCCTTGAGGTCACCGCCGGCGAAGAAGGTCTTCTTCGCCGAGGTGATGACCACGCCGGTGATCGAATCCTTCTCCGCCACCAGGCGTTCCACCGCATTGTGCATGGACTCGCTGTAGTGCTCGTTCATCACGTTGGCCGACCCGGTCGGGTCGTCCAAGGTCAGCGTGACGATGCCGTCAGCGTCCTTGTCCCACTGGATGGTGTTCTCTGCCATTTTCTACAAACCCTCTCAGACGCGCTCGATGATGGTGGCGACGCCCATGCCACCGCCGATGCAGAGTGTGATCAGAGCGCGGCGGGCACCCCGGCGCTCCAGTTCGTCGACCATGGTGCCGGTGATCATGGCGCCGGTGGCACCCAGCGGGTGGCCCATCGCGATCGCGCCGCCGTTGACGTTGAGCTTCTCGTCCGGGATGTTGAGGTCCTTCTGGAACTTCAGCACCACCGAGGCGAACGCCTCGTTGATCTCGACCAGGTCCATGTCGTCGATGGTCAGGCCGGTGCGCTCCAGCACCCGGCGGGTGGCCGGGGTCGGGCCGGTCAGCATGATGACCGGGTCGGCACCGCTGGTGGCGGCCGCCACGATGCGGGCCCGCGGGGTCAGCCCCTGCTCCTTGCCGGCTTTCTCGCTACCGACCAGCACCAGGGCGGCGCCGTCGACGATGCCGGAGCTGTTGCCGCCGGTGTGGACGTGGTTGATCTTCTCGACATAGTGGTACTTCTGCAGCGCCACGTCGTCGAAGCCGCCCATCGCGCCGACCCCGTCGAACGCGGTCTTGAGCTTGCCCAGGCCCTCCAGGGTGGTGTCGGGGCGCATGTGCTCGTCGTGGTCGAGGACGATCAGGCCGTTCTGGTCGCGCACCGGGACCACCGACTTGGCGAAGTAGCCGCCCGACCAGGCCGCGGCGGCCAGCTGCTGGCTGCGCAGCGCGTAGGCGTCGACATCGTCGCGGGAGAAGCCCTCGATGGTGGCGATCAGGTCGGCGCCGATGCCCTGCGGCACGAAGCCGATCTCGTAGTTGGTGTTGGGGTCGGAAGCCCAGGCGCCGCCGTCGGAGCCCATCGGCACCCGGCTCATCGACTCCACACCGCCGGCGAGCACCAGGTCGTCGAACCCGGCGCGCACCTTGGCGGCGGCGGTGTTGATGGCCTCCAGGCCCGACGCGCAGAACCGGTTGAGCTGCACGCCGCCGGTGGTTTCGGGCATACCGGCGGCCAGCATCGCGGTGCGGGCGATGTCACCGCCCTGGTCGCCGACCGGCGACACCACGCCGAACACGGCGTCGCTGATCTGGTTGACGTCCAGATCGGGGTAGCGGGTACGCAGCTCGTCGACCAGACCGACGGCCAGGCTGACCGGCTTGATCTCGTTCAGCGATCCGTTTTTCTGCTTGCCGCGCGGGGTGCGGATGGCCTCGTAGATGAAGGCTTCTTCGGACATGGCTCGTTCCTCTTCGATGGTTGGCGGGTCCGTCTGCTGGGAGAGTAGTCCCGTGTCGGCCACCCTAACAGGGGCGCCGATCAACCTGTTGGTTGGGCGGTGTGGGGATACCCTCAACAGCCATGACGGTGTCCCGACTGCGGCCCTATGCCACCACGGTGTTCGCCGAAATGTCGGCGCTGGCCGCGCGGATCGGCGCGGTGAACCTGGGGCAGGGCTTTCCCGACGAGGACGGGCCCCCGGCCATGCTGCGCGCCGCCCAGGACGCCATCGCCGACGGCGTCAACCAGTACCCGCCCGGCATCGGCATCCCGGCGTTGCGGGAGGCGATCGCCGCGCAGCGCCACCGGCACTACGGCATCGACTACGACCCGGACAGCGAGGTGCTGGTCACGGTGGGGGCCACCGAGGCCATCGCGGCGGCGGTGCTCGGGCTGGTCGAACCCGGCGCCGAGGTGGTGCTGATCGAGCCGTTCTACGACTCCTACTCCCCGGTGGTCGCGATGGCCGGCGCGCACCGGGTGACGGTGCCGCTGGTGCCCGACGGGCGCGGTTTCGCCCTCGACGTCGACGCGCTGCGCGCCGCGGTGACCCCGCGCACCGCGGCGCTGATCGTCAACTCCCCGCACAACCCGACCGGGATGGTGTTGACCGAGGCCGAGTTGGCGGCGATCGCGCGGATCGCGGTCGACGCCGACCTGCTGGTCATCACCGACGAGGTCTATGAGCACCTGGTCTATGACGGCCACCGGCACCGCCCGCTGGCCGGGTTCGCTGGGATGGCCGAGCGCACCGTCACCATCTCCAGCGCCGCCAAGATGTTCAACTGCACCGGCTGGAAGATCGGCTGGGCGTGCGGGCCCGCCGATCTGCTCGCCGGGGTGCGGGCGGCCAAGCAGTACCTCAGTTACGTCGGCGGGGCGCCGTTTCAGCCGGCGGTGGCGCACGCGTTGAACACCGAGGACGCCTGGGTCGCGGCGCTGCGGACGTCGCTGCAGGCCCGCCGCGACCGGTTGGCGGCGGCGCTGACCCGGATCGGGTTCGGGGTGCACGACAGCTTCGGCACCTACTTCCTGTGCGCCGATCCGCGACCGCTGGGCTACGCCGACAGCACCACGTTTTGCGCGCAGCTGCCGCACCGGGTGGGGGTGGCGGCCATCCCGATGTCGGCGTTCTGCGACCCGCACGCCGCGCACGCCGACGTGTGGAATCACTTGGTGCGGTTCACGTTCTGCAAACGCGACGACACCCTCGACGAGGCGATCACCCGGCTGGGCGCGCTGGGCGGGGGCGGGGTGTGAATAACTGGCGGCCGGTCACGGGCCAACCGCGGTAGGCTCGCACCCAATGCCGTCGTTCCACAGCGAACTCCGCGATTTCCGCCAAGCCACCACTGCGAGCTTCAACGCGCTGCGCGAGGACCTGACCGACCTGCAAACACATGTCGACAACGGGTTCGTCGAAATTCGCGGCAAGCTCGACGCCACCGCCGCCGGCCAACAGCACATCGCCGGGTTGCTCGAACGGCTCATCGGCGACCAAGGCTGAGACGGGCCCGTTGGGTTAGGGCTGCCGACCGGCGCTGGCGGTGCCCATAACCCGTTCGCGCAGCCCCTTGGTCGCGGTCTCCAGCACGATCCTGCTGGCCCGTTTGACCAGGAACGCCGGGATCGGTCCCGCCGGTTCGACGGTGATATCGAACCGCACCCGGGTCTTGTCGACGCCCTCGGGCGTCAGGTTGTACTCGACGTGCTGTCCGCGCTGCTGGAACGTCGCCTCGGCGTCCCAGACCACCCAGTCCGGGCCCCAGTGGTATTCGAGGATTTCTTTGTCGACCAGCCCCAGGACCTTGATGGTGGCCTGCACGTGGTGTGGGCGGCCGTCGGCGTAACAGTCGAGCACTTCGATCCGCTTGTGCACCGCCGACCACGACGTCAGCGCCCCCACGTCGGCCAGCGCCTCCAGGATCGCGTCCGGGGGCGCGTCGATGACGATTTCGCGCGACGCACGGACCGCCATCACCAGCCCCGTCGTTCGGCGCCCTGGGCGGCCATCACCCGTCGGCGCAGCCCCTCGGTCGCGGCGTTGAGCACCTTCTTGCGGCCCCGGTTGATCAAAAACTCCGGCAGCGGCGCCGACGGTTCCAGGGTGATCGCGAAGCACACCCGGGTTTTGTCGGGCCCCTCGGGCCGCAGCGTGTATTCGGCGTGTTGGCCGTGTTGGTGGAAGGTTTTATCGGCATCCCACACCACCCAGTCCGGCCCCCAGTGGTATTCCAGCACTTCTTGATCGACGATGCCGATCACCTTGACGGTCACCTTTACGTGGTGCGGGCGGCCGTCGGGATAGCGGTCGAGGACTTCGGCGCGCTTGTGCACCGAGGACCATGACGGCGCAGAAGGGATGTCGGCCAGCGCCTCCAGGATCACTTCCGGCGGCGCGTCGATGACAATTTCGCGCGATGCTCGTACGGCCACTATCCCCCAAGGCTAGTAACCCGGTGGGGGTTGTCGACGCGGTTTGGCGATCACCGGTCAGCCCTTCTTGACCTTGAGCACCTGTTTGCGCAGCCCGTCGGTGGCGGTCTCCATCCCACCCTTCATGGTGCGTTTGAGCAGGAACCCCGGGATCGGCACCGACGGGTCGACGTCCATGTCGAACCGGACCTTGGTTTTGTCACCCTGCGGGGTCAGCGTGTACTTGGCGTCCTGGGCCTTCAACTGCCCGGCCGACTCCAGCGTCCAACTCACACTGTCGGGCGCCCAGGTGTATTCGACCACCTGCTCATCGGTGAGGCCGGCGGCCTTGATCGTCATCTTCACCCGGCGGGGCCGGCCGTTGTCGTAGGTGTCGAGTATCTCGGCGCGCTGGTACTGCGGCGACCAGGTCGGGGTGGCCTCGACGTCGGCGATGACGTCGAGGATCTCCTCCGGGCTGGCTTCGATGACCACTTCGCGGGAATCCTTCACTGCCATGGCAGGCACGATAGCCAGGCGGGGTCGTGACCGCAGGTATTTGCGCTGCACCGGAGCGGCGGCCGCCGGTAGCGTCGGCGTCGTGGCTACCCTCGATCCCGCCTACACCGTCGGCGACTACCTGCTGGACCGGCTCGCCGAACTCGGCGTCGCGGAAATCTTCGGCGTCCCCGGCGACTACAACCTGGAGTTCCTCGACCACGTCCTCGCCCATCCGCGGCTGCGCTGGGTCGGCGCCGCCAACGAACTCAACGCTGGCTACGCCGCCGACGGGTACGGGCGGCTGCGGGGAATGTCGGCGCTGGTCACCACGTTCGGGGTGGGTGAGCTGTCGGCGGCCAACGCGATCGCCGGCGCCTACGCCGAATACGTGCCGGTGGTGCACATCGTCGGCGGGCCGGCCAAAGACGCGCAGGTCGCCCGCCGGCCGTTGCACCATTCGCTCGGCGACGGAGAATTCGAGCATTTTCTGCGGATGAGCCGGGAAATCACCTGCGCGCAAGCCAATCTTGCGCCGGCGACCGCGACCCGGGAGATCGACCGGGTGCTCTGCGAGGTGCGGGAGTGCAAACGTCCGGGGTATCTGCTGCTGGCCACCGACGTGGCCCGGTTCCCGGCCGAGCCGCCGCGGGCGCCGCTGCCCCGCTACACCGGGGGCACCAGCCCGCGCGCCCTGGCGCTATTCACCGAGGCGGCAACCCAACTCATCGGCGATCACCAGTTGACGGTGCTCGCCGACTTCCTGGTCCATCGCCTGGACGCGGTCCCGCAACTGGAGGCGCTGCTGGCCGCCGATATGGTGCCGCACGCCACCTTGATGTGGGGCAAGAGCCTGGTCGACGAGAGCTCGCCGAACTTCTTGGGCATCTACGCCGGCGCGGCCAGCGCCGCGCCGGTGCGCCGCGGCATCGAAGAGGCGCCGGTGCTGCTGACCGCCGGGGTGATGTTCACCGACATGGTCAGCGGCTTTTTCACCCAGCGCATCGATCCGGCGCGCACCATCGACGTGGGTGCGCACCAAAGTACGGTCGCCGGGGAGGTTTTCGCGCCGCTGGAGTTGGACGCGGCGCTGCAGGCGCTGACCGGCATCCTGACCAGGCGGGGTATCGCCTCTCCCCCGGTCGCGTCGACCGGCACCGACGTGCGTCCGCGCGACCCGGGGCCCGACCAGCCGCTGACCCAGGAGATGTTGTGGAACAGGCTGGCCGACGCGTTGACGCCGGGCAATGTGGTCCTGGCCGATCAGGGCACCTCCTTTTACGGGCTGGCCGCCCACCGGCTGCCTAGCGGGGTGACCTTCATCGGCCAACCGCTGTGGGCGTCAATCGGTTACACGCTGCCGGCGGCGCTGGGGGCCGGTCTGGCGCATCCGGATCGTCGACCGGTGTTGCTGATCGGCGACGGCGCCGCCCAGCTGACCGTGCAGGAGTTGGGCGGCTTTTCCCGAGAAGGGCTGACGCCGGTGATCGTCGTGGTCAACAACGACGGCTACACCGTCGAACGCGCCATTCACGGCCCGACGGCCTACTACAACGACATCGTGGCCTGGAACTGGCGGGAGATCCCCGCCGCGCTGGGGGTGACCAACTACCTGATGTTTCGGGCGCAGACCTACGGCCAACTCGACGAGGCGTTTACCGCGGCCGCCCAGCACCCGGACAAGCTGGTGCTGGTCGAGGCGGTGGTGCCGCGGCTGGATGTGCCGGTGCTGTTGGGTGAGCTGGCCGACTCCATGGCCCCGCCCAAGGCCGACCGGCCGTGAAACGAAAGCCCGACGCCGACGAGCGGCGCCGGCAACTGTGCGACGCCGCCATCGACGTGCTGGCCGAACACGGATCCCGCGGACTGACCCATCGCATGGTCGAGCGTCGCGCCGGGCTGCCCGACGGCACCACCTCCTCGTATTTCCCGACCCGCTCGGCGTTGCTGCGCGGGATCGCCGACCGGGTCGCGGACCTCGACAAGGCCGAGTTCGAGTCGATCACCCGCGACGCGTCCGCCGCCGACCCGCCGGTGTCCACGTTGACGCTGCTGGCCGAACTGGTGATTCGGTCGTCCAGCGGCAGCGCCCTCAACCGGTCCCGGGCCCGCTACGAGTTGGCGCTGCAGGCGAATCGGGATCGCGCGCTGGCCGGCGCCTTCGAGCGGGCCGTCCGCGGCTTCGTCGACCTCAGCGAGCAGGCGCTGGCGGCCGACAGCGCGCCACCTGCCGATCCGGTGCTCATCGAGAAGCAGGCCTACGCGGTCACGACCTTCATCAACGGGGTGATGGTCCGGCTGGCCTTCGGGGACCCCACCCTGCAATCCGCGGCCGAGCTCGCCGAGCTTCTCCACGCCCTGGTCTCCGGCATCGCGGCCGGCCAGCGCCGCGCCGAGCGGTAGCCCCCGGCCGGTACCGTCCGCGCCAAATCTCTTCTACAGACGTAGAAAGTCTGTTACGGTCGGGTCCTGGCGCCGAGCCGGCAACGAACTGAGGAGTCGCGGATGCGATTTGTCCTGGTGCATGGCGGTTTTCACGCATCGTGGTGCTGGAGCCGCACCATCGACGAGCTGCGCGACCTCGGCCACGACGCGGTCGCCGTCGACCTGCCCGGCCACGGCACCCGGGTCGACGAGGAGTCCACGCTGGCCAACCGGCGGGCGGCCGTCGCCGAGGTGATCCACGACGGCGACGTCGTCGTCGGCCATTCCGGCGGCGGGTTCGACGCCACCCTCGGGGTCGACGTCGCCCCCGAACGGGTACGCCACGTCATCTATCTGGCCGCCGCACTGCCCCGCGAGGGCCGCAGCTACACCGAGGCCATGACGATGACCAACGCCGAGGACGGCGCCATCGACGGCGACGTCGGACACATGCTGGGATACCTGCATTTCGCCGATGACGGGGCGATGACCTTTGCCGAGTTCGAAGGTGCGTGGCGCTACTTCTACCACGACTGCGACGAGGCGACCGCCCGCTGGGCCTATGAGCGGCTGGGGCCGGAACGCTTCGGCGAGACGACGGTGGCCCCGGTGTCGGTCCCCAACTTTTGGGCCGCCGAGCTGCCCCGCAGCTTCATCGTCTGCCTGCAGGACCAGGCGATGCCGCGCTGGCTGGCCGACACCGTCGCGCACCGCCTCGGCGTCGAACCGCTCAGCATCGACACCTCGCACTCCCCGTTCCTGAGCCGCCCGCGCGAACTCGCCGAACTGCTGGTGCACGCCACCACCACCGCCCCGGTCGGCCCGCTCCTCCCCGGCTGATCGGGCGCGCCCCACACCACCGCGCAACTCGGCCTACGACACCGGCGAGAATGCCGTTATCATCGAAGGGCAACTACAGCCCGCGACAGCCCCGAAGCGGTCGAGAAAACCATAACTAGCCTGCGATAATGCTGTTTCCACAGCATGTGATCTTGACCGTGCTGACGGCACCATGCTAAGCAAGTGCCCAGCAGTTACGGGACGGGACGGGCCGGTCACACCTAGGCGTTGGGAGACATGCATGAGCGATTTCGACACGATTGACTTCTTTACCGATCCCTCGCTGGTGCCCGACCCGCATCCCTACTTCGATCACCTGCGCGCCAAGAGCCCGGTGCTGCAGTTGCCGCATTACGGGGTGGTCGCGGTCACCGGCTACGAGGAGGCCGCCGCGATCTACCGGGACGCCGAGACATTCTCCAACTGTGTCGCGCTCGGCGGCCCGTTCCCGCCGCTGCCGTTCGAACCGCAGGGCGACGACATCAGCGCCCAGATCGAGGCGCACCGCAGCCAATTCCCGATGTTCGAGCACATGGTCACCATGGACCCGCCCGATCACACCAAGGCCCGCTCGCTGCTGAGCCGGCTCCTGACACCGGCCCGGTTGAAGGAGAACGAAGAGTTCATGTGGCGGCTCGCCGACCAGCAACTCGACGAGTTCCTCGCCAACGGCGGGTGCGAGTTCATCGCCGAATACTCCAAACCGTTTGCGACGCTGGTGATCGCCGACCTGCTCGGTGTCCCGCCGGACGACCACAGCCAGTTCCGCACCGTGCTGGGCGCCGACCGTCCGGGGGCCCGGGTCGGGGCGTTGGACCACGAGACCGTCGCGATCAACCCGTTGGAGTGGCTCGACGACAAGTTCTGCGCCTACATCGAGGACCGGCGCCGCGATCCCCGCGATGACGTGCTGACCGCGTTGGCGACGGCGAAATACCCCGACGAGTCCACGCCCGAGGTGATCGACGTGGTCCGCTCGGCGACCTTCCTGTTCGCCGCCGGCCAGGAGACCACGGCCAAACTGCTCTCGGCGGCCCTGCAGGTGCTCGGCGACCGGCCCGACGTGCAGGACAAGCTGCGCGAGGACCGCAGCCTGATCCCGATCTTCATCGAGGAGTCGCTGCGGATGGAAAGCCCGGTCAAAAGCGACTCCCGGCTGGTGGTCAAGTCCACCAGCCTGGGCGGGGTGGACCTGCCCGCGGGCACCGTGGTGATGGTGCTGCCCGGCGCGGTCAACCGGGATCCGCGCCGGTTCGAGAACCCGCACGAGTTCCGCCTGGACCGCAAAAACGTCCGCGAGCACATCGCGTTCGCCCGCGGCGTGCACTCCTGTCCGGGCGCCCCGCTGGCCCGGGTGGAGGGCAAGGTCAGCATCAACCGGATGCTGGACCGGATGGCCGACATCCGGATCAATGAGGACAAGCACGGCCCCGCCGATAACCGGGCTTACAGCTACGAGCCCACCTACATCCTGCGCGGCCTCACCGAACTGCACCTGAAGTTCACCCCGGTGGACTGACCCGGGTCCACCGTCCGCGGGTGGGCCCACCCGCCGCGAACGTGCGCAAAATGCCAGGCTTCGGCGCGTCAACCTGGCAGTTTGTGCACGCTCGCGGACGACGGCGAGCCGCTCAGGCCTCGATGCGCATCATGTGCGCGAACTTGCCGACGAACAGCGGCGGGTAGGCCCCGCGGCCGGCCCGGTGCATCCACACCGCGGCCGGGGCCGGATGCTCGATCCAGGCCCGGGCGCTGTGATCGTCGGCGAGCTCGTGCAGCACCAACACCTCGTGCTCGTCGTCAAAGGCCTGAAATATCCACATATTCCGAATGCCCGCCGCCCGGAACTCGGCCAGGTCGCGTCGGACCGCCGCGACCAAAGCCGGCACGTCGTCCACGGCGGCGATCGCGGCCAACACGATGTCCGGCGCGGCCGACGAGGCGGCCAGGCCGAATTTCGCGGCCTTCTCCCCGGCGAACACGGCGGGGATATCGTGCACGCCGACCGCGTCGAACCAGTCGAAGAAGATCCGGGAGCGCAGCAGGTCCACGATGGGTTCGCGGTTGTGCACGCCGATGGTCACCAGCACCCGGCCCGGGTCCCGCGTCGAGGTGTACACGCCGACGTGATGCGCGCCGATGTCGGCCAATGCCGCCTTGCGCCGCTGCAGCAGCGGCCACACCCGGCTGGGGTCGGGCACCCGGTAATCCGAGGCGATCAGCAGGGAATGACTGAACGCCTCGGCGGGATTCACCGCAGTTGCCCCTTGTCCACCTTGCCGGTGGCGTTCAGCGGTAGCTGGTCGACGAACTGCACCAGCCGCGGCACCTTGAACCCGGCCATCCGGTCGCGGCTCCAGGAGATCAGGTCCGCTTCGGAGACCGGCGCTTTGGGGACCACGAAGGCCTTGCCCACCTGGCCGAGCCGCTCGTCGGGCACCCCGATCACCGCCGCCTGCGCGACGGCCGGGTGTTCGAGCAGGAATCCCTCGATCTCCGCGGGGTAGGCGTTGAAGCCGCCGACGATGAACATGTCCTTCTTGCGCCCGACGATGCGCACCCGGCCGGCCGCGTCCATGGTGCCGATATCGCCGGTGTGCAGCCACCCGCCGTCGTCGATCGCCTCGGCGGTGGCCACCGGATCGTCGAGATAGCCCTGCATCACGTTGTAGCCGCGGACGAGCAGCTCACCGTCGTCGGCAATGCGCACCTGCACATCGTCGCACGGCGTGCCGACCGTGGTGGCGATGTCTTCGAACGAGTCGCCGCGCCGGGACGCGGTCACCGTGCCGGCCTCGGTGAGTCCGTAGCCGGTCATGATGGACTGAAACGGCAGCTCGTTGCGGATCCGGCGGACCAGTTCCACCGGGATGTCGGCGGATCCGGTGACCGCCGCCCGCAACGAGGACAGGTCGTGCTGCCCGCGGGCCGCCAGCAGCGAGTGATACAGCGTCGGCGGCCCGGGCAGCATGCTGATCCGTTCGGCCGCAATGAGTTCGGCCACCGCGTCGACGTCGAACACCCGCACCGGCAACATGGTGGCGCCGCGGATGCAGGACGCGATGGCGCCGGCCTTGTAGCCGAAGGTGTGGAAGAACGGGTTGACGATCAGGTAGCGGTCGCCTTCACGCAGGTCGGCCAGGTCGCACCAGTCGGCGTAGCCGCGCAGGTTTTGCCGATGGTTCATCATCACGCCCTTGGGCCGCCCGGTGGTCCCCGAGGTGAAGATGATGTCGGCGATATCGGTGCCGCCCACCGCGCGTACTAGCGGCGCACCGCTGGACAGGAAATCCGATTTCAGGTCGATCACCGGAACCCCGGCGGGGGCGGTGAAATCCAGCCCCAGAAAGCCCTTCTCGACCAGCACCAGCTTGGCGCCGCTGCGGCGGATCACGTCGTCGGCCTCGGTCTGCTTGAACCGCGTGTTGACCGGGACCAGCACCCCGCCGGCGGTCAGCACACCGAACGCGGCGATGATCCATTCGGCGGAGTTGGGCGCCCAGATCGCGACCCGGTCACCCTTGTCCACCCCGGCCGCGGCGAACGCCCCTGCGGCGCACCGCACCTTGTCGGCGAGTTCGGTGAAGCTCAGCCGCAGTGGGCCGTCGACGACCGCTTCGGCGTCCCCGAAGCGGTCGCCGACACTCAAGACCATCTCGGGGATGGTCTGCCAGCGGGGCACCTTAGACGGTGACGAGGCGACCCAGGTTGCCGCCCATGATCTTGGCCTGATCCTCGACCGGCAGGTGCTCCAGCGCCGTCACGTAGTGCGTCGGCTCGGCCAGGCCCTCCGGGTGCGGCCAGTCGGAGCCGTAGAGCACCTGGTCCACCCCGATCAGGCCGATCAGGTCGTCGATGCCCTCCTCGTAGAACGGGCTGACGTAGATGCGGTTCTTGATCTCCTCGATCGGGTTGCCCAGGAAGGCTTCCGGCGCCTTCTTGTACACCTCGGCCATGGAGTCCAGCAGCGGGAACATCCACTTCGATCCGGCCTCGACGATGCCCACCTTGAGCTTGGGGTGCCGGAACAGGGCGCCGTGGATGACCCAGGAGGCCACCGCATCCTGGATCGGGCGCCACTCGTTGAGGATCGACATGGCGTTGGTCTGGAACGGCAGCATCTCCTGGGCGGCGCCGTCCCACTCGGAGGTGTAGCGCGAGTAGCCGCTGTCCGACGAGTGCATCCCGATGAACACGTCGTACTCGACGCACTTCTCCCAGAACGGGTCGAACTCGGGCAGCGCGAACGACCGCGGGCCGCGGAACCCGGGCACCGGCGCCGGGCGGATCAGGATGGCGCGGGCGCCGCGCTTGACGCACCACTCCAGCTCCTCGATGGCCTTCTCCACGATCGGCAAGGTGATCACCGGCGTGGTGAAGATGCGGTTCTTGTAGTTAAAGCCCCAGACCTCGTCCAGCCACTGGTTCAGCGAGTGGATCAGGACGTGGATGGCGACCGGGTCGTCGCGCAGCCGCTCCTCGATCAGGCTGGCCAGCGTCGGGAACATCAGCGAGCGGTCCACGCCCAGTTCGTCCATCAGCTCCAGCCGCGGGCCGGGCTCGAAGAACGCCGGGATCGCCTTCATCGGCTCGCCGAACAGCTCCCGCTTGCTCTTGCCGTCGGGGTTGCCGAACTTGAAGTACTCCTCCCACGCGCCCGGCTTGGCGACCACCGAGAACGTCGGGTTGGGGATGTAGTTGCTGATCTGCCCGCGGACGGCGATCTTGGTGCGCCCGTTGACCTCCACGTACTGGATGACGTCTTGGTACTCCTTGGGCAGGTACTTGGTCAGCGCCTCCGGCGGCTCATAGAGGTGGTTGTCCGCATCGAACAGCGGAAACGATATGTCGACCCGATGCGAAAGCTGGCCCATGAGATTCTCCTTTTCAGTTCAGGAGAAGGTTATTCTCTTTTGGCGGATGTCGCAACGGGCTGGCCCGGTCCGGGCCGGGGTGGCGGTGTATCCGCGGGGCGTCGCGGCGCTCAGATCGGGTCGAATGCGGAGATCAGCCAGCGGCCGCCGACCTGGTCGAGGGTCACCCGATACCTCGAGGGGGTTTTGGTGGGTGCGGCCTCCCCGACGGTGACGATCTGGTCGACGAACAGCACCACCACGGCGCGGTCCGCGGTCGCCGACACCGACCCCGCCGCCGAGACCTGCGCCTTGGCCGAGACCCGCTGTTGTTTCGCGCGCGGGATGATCACGTCACGGGTGAACCGTGCAAACGAATCACGGAAGCCGCCGGTCAAGCGGTCCCCCGCCGCCCCTAGGTCCTGGTCCACCGTGTCCGGCTGATACGACAACATGGCGGTCGCGGCGTCCCTGGCCACCTGGACGGATTCGACGCGGGTGTCGGCGGCATCGCGGGCCGACGAGTCCAGCCCCTTGAGCAGGCCCGCCGCCAGCGCGAGCACCAGAGCCAGACCGGGCAGCACGCCGTAGTCCACCAGCCGTGACCAGTCGACCCGCCGTGCGGCCGGGGCGGTTTCGGTCTGCTGCACCGATTCGGTGCCCGGCGTCTCAGGCGTGTGCTCGGGGTCCCGATCATCCTCGGCGGGCGGCTCGTCCACGGCCACCGCCGGCTCGGTGGCCGGTTCCGCGAGGGGCGGTTCGGCGCCGTTGTCCTTGCCGGCCTTGCGGTGTCGTCCTTTGCTCATTGCACGAACTCCACCTTCGCGACCTTCGTCGCGTCGCCCACCTTCTGCACCGTGAGCCGCATCCGCCAGGCCTGCGGTGGCTGCTCGGGCACCGCGGCGCTCGACGCGGTCACCGTCACCGCCACCACGACCTGCGCTTCGTCGCCGCTGCGGGATTCCAGCCCGGCCGCCGACACGGTGCCCACCGATTTCGACTGCGCGTCTTTCACCGCAGCGAGGTAAATCGGCGACCGCTTCGCGAAATTGTCGTGGAAGGTGCCGGTCGTCGCGGCCAGGATCCGTTGCACGTCGGCGTCGGCGTGCGTGTAGTCGACCGTGGTCAGATCCACCGCACCCTGCCGGCCCCCCTCGAGGAACAGGGCGGCGTCGGCCTGGGCGCTGCGGGACTGGTAGGTGCGGAAACCGAGCCAACCGACCAGTCCGCCCAACGCCACTACCCCGATCAGGCCGGCAACGAGGGCCGGCCGCACCCGCCCGCGTGCCCGCGTCGGCGCGGCGGGTTCCTCTTCGGCCGCAACGACTTCCGGTTCGGCGTCAGAGTCTTCGCCGGCATCCTGCGCGACCGGTGGCGTATCCACCGGCTCCGGATCCTGGGTCACCGACCCACTCGCGTCCCCGTCCGGGCTGCCGGCATCGTCGGGCATGACGTCTCCTTGTCGCGGTCCGCGGGACCGACCCCTTAGCTTGATTGCGGTTCACCCTCGAGCCGACGCAGCCAGTGCTCGACGAACGCGACCGTTTCGGCGTGCCCCGCGGTCATGCCGAGCGCCTCCTGCTCCATCACCAGCACCCGCGACACGCTGGTCATCAGCACCATCATCACCACCGCCGGGCATTCGTCGGTATCGAGGTCGGAGCGCTCGATGATGTCCGCGACCGCCTGGCACTGCTCGGCCCTCAATTGCTCGGCGTAACGCGCGATTTCGGCTTTCAGCTCCTTGCGATGGTGGGCGAGCGCAATGAACTGGGTGGTCAATGCCGTCCCCGCCGGGTCGGTGCTGAACCGCCACAACGCCCACAGGGGCTGCGTCGATTTCAATGCCCGAGCCTGCTCTTCGAGGCCTTGATCGCCGCGGCGACGAAACGCCGCCAAGAAGAGATCGTCCATGGTGCGGAAGTAGTAGTGGACCAGTTGGTGCTTGAGACCGGCCTTTTCCGCCACCCGACGGGAGCTGACGGCCGCGTAGCCCTCTTCCAACATCAACTGCTCGGCCGCGTCGAGCAGCAGGGTGCGATTCTTCGCGTCGGGTGCGCCAATGCGGCGGGGCGCCTTAACTGAGTGGGCCATGCCCGCCGTCCCGCATCATCGCCACCCTGTGCACCTCCGCCATGCTAAGCAGCTGCATAGCAGCTGTCAGCTCCTTCCCACCGACCGCCCGCCCGGTGGCGGGTTCGGCGCCGTCGACCTCTTCATCCGGTTAACCGGGGATGCTATTCTCCCAGCACGAGAATGTGAATCTCGTGGTGGGTATCCGTGGAGGTTGCGGTGAAAGCGGTGGTAACGCGCGGCGCGGTGCTGGTCACCGCGTTCGGCGTGGTCGCCTCGGGCGCGCTGGTGGCCGCGATGCCGGCGGTAGCCGACCCGCCGCAGCACCGGGTCCGCTACACCCTCAGCGCCACGCAACCCACCAAGGCCGTCATCTACTACCGGGAAGTGCAGCCGCCGAACTTCGGCGAATACAGCCACAACCCGTACCTCTACAGCCCGCGCGCCGACGCCGACGTCGGGCCGAACCGCCCGTGGATATTCGAGACGACGCTGGCCGACCCCGAGGACTGGGCGCTGGTGGTCGCCCAGAAACCCGCCCACCAACCGGAGTTGCAGGCGCCGGGGTTCGTCTGCGAACTCCGCGTCGATGACGTCGTGGTCAGCACCGACGCCGGCACCAAGGGTGTGCTGTGCTCGCTGCGTACCTGGTGAGCTGGCTCGATGAGGACGACGACCCCCGGTGCTAGCGTGAGTGGCCTTGTGCAGGCAGCAGCCAAGGACAGGAGGCGGTATGCCGTCGCGTAACTCCGCGACGTCGGAAGCCACCGACAACGATGCGGACACCACCGTCGCGGCCGAGGCCGCGACCAACTCCGATGCATTAGCGCTGGCGCTGGCCGAGGCGGAAGCCGCCGAGGCCACCGCGGCGGCGGCCCGTGCGCGCGCAGAGGTGCTGCGGTTGCAGCACGGCCGCGCCGAAGAGCCGACCGAGGCGACCCCGCCGGCCGAGGACGAGGCACCCGAGGAGCCCGAAGCACCCGCTGAGCCGGAGCCCAGCGAACCCGACGACGCCGCGGCGGCGGCCGACGAGGCCGACCGCTCCGGGCGGCTCCGGCGGGTCTGGAAGCCGCTGCGCTGGGTGGCCGCGACGCTGACCGTGCTGGCGGTCGGTGGGCTCATCGCGGCCAGCGTGCTGATGGTGCTGCACGATCGCGGCGTGCAGCAGCGTCAGCGCCAGGCCGGCGAATACATGGCGGCGGAGCGACAAGGCGTGGTCACGTTGATGTCGCTGAACTTCAACACCGTCGACGACGACGTCAAGCGCATCCTCGACAACTCCACCGGCGAGTTCAAGAAGGACTTCGAGAAGCAGGCCGGCGACTTCGTCAAGCTGGCCAAGGAATCGAAGGCGGTCACCGAGGCCACCGCAACCTTCGCCGCCATCGACTCGATGACCGACCACGACGCGACGGTGCTGGTGGCCGCGAACACCAAGGTCAGCAATTCCGGTGGTGCCGTCGACGAGCCGCGCAACTGGCGGCTTGCGGTGAAGGTCGTTCGGGAGGGGGACCGGGTGAAAATGTCGAGTGTGGAGTTCGTCCCGTGAGCGACGCCGAGGAGAACACCGACGCCGCTGTCGAGGAGCCGGACGCCGACGAACGTGCGGTGGACCTGGACGCCGACGACGCCACCACCGAAACGGTCGAGCCCACCGGCGACAGCGCCGGGCGTGGCCGCGCGGTTGCCCCGGCGTGGTGGGCCGCGATTGTG
Source organism: Mycobacterium talmoniae (assembly GCF_001854525.1). NCBI lineage: Bacteria > Bacillati > Actinomycetota > Actinomycetes > Mycobacteriales > Mycobacteriaceae > Mycobacterium > Mycobacterium talmoniae. The sequence goes on along the minus strand of NZ_MLQM01000005.1, from coordinate 65,508 downwards.
CTCGCCGTACTGCTGATCGCGTCGGTCGGCGTGGCCTCGTGGCTGTATTTCGCCCGGTACCAACCGGATCGACAGCTCGGCTCCGACGCCGAGCAAGCGGCGTTGGCGGCCGCCGCGGACGGCGCGGTGGCCGTGCTCAGCTACGCGCCGAACACCCTGGACAAGGATTTTGCCTCCGCCAAGTCCCATTTGACCGGTGATTTCCTGTCCTACTACACGGATTTCACCCAAAAGGTGGTCACTCCCGCGGCCAAGCAGAAGGAGGTGCAAACCTCGGCCGCGGTGGTGCGTAAGGGCATCATGCGCATTAGCCCCGACTCGGCCGAGGTGTTGGTCTTCCTCAACCAGACGACGGTCAGCAAATCGAACCCGGATGGCGCCTTCTCGATGAGCAGCGTCAAGGTCGGGCTCGAAAAGCACAACGGCCACTGGCTGATCTCGTCGTTCGACCCGGTCTAAGCCGGGCCACGGCGCGCTACATGCGCGTCAACGCGAAATCCCAGGTGTTCACCCCCGGCGGCCCGTTGAAACAGCCCACGTCGAAATGCGATTCGATGGTGCCGGCCAAGCTGTTGGCATCCCAGGTGTAGGTGTCGCGGCTCGGGAGCGCCGCGCCGGGGCAGCGCAGGCCGTCGGGCACGTCGGAGGTAAACGAGTAGCGGCCGTCCACCAGTTTGGCGGTGCCGCCGTAGTACTTCCCGAATTGCGGCCGGGGCAGTGCGCTCACCAGCACACACCCGGCCGGCATCTGGTCGAACTGACCCGGCGTCTCGCACGGATACACCGCCCACACCCAGGAGGCATCCGTCCAGCGGTCGCTGAGCACTTCGTAGTTGCCGTAGCGCATGTCCGCGCCGGCGGGCGACGCCAGCATCGTGGCGGCGCACACCGGCGCCGCGAGCACACCAAGAATCTTGTGCACCGGGGCTCCTCTCCTGGCTAGGTGTCCCCGCGGCGCCACAGGGCCGCGCCGTCGCGGGGGTTACAGCTCAAAAACAGTCCGTCGGGCGCCTGCGCGACATCACCGTCGTAGCCGGCGCAGTCGGAGTTCTCGTCCTTGACGCCGTGCATCTCCGGTGATCGGAACCAGCGCGGGTCGTAACGCCGCGGCGAGCCGCAGAACACCATCCGACCCCAGTCGGTCACCCCGAACACGTAGTAGGTGGTGCTGTCACACGGCGCCCCCAGCACCACGTGCGCCGCGATGCCCGGGGTGCACGCCGGATAGTCGCAGGCCGCGGGCGGATCGGCGGCCGCCGGAACGGCGGTGCTCAGCGACATGAACGCCACAGCCGGTGCCGCCGCCAGCCCGGCCAGCGTTCTGCGACGATTTCCCATCGGCGACTCCACCTTCCGCTACAGCCGGACCAGGGTCAATGGCAGCAGAATCACCGTCGGCTGGTTGCGTCCGCAGGCGCCGCTGATGCCGATGGTCCGGTCGTAGCCCACCAGTAAGTCGGTGTTCGCTTTGGTGTACTGCCCGTTGTTATCGCTGCCCTGGAACTGGTAGCGCTGACGACCCGGCGAGGTGGTGCCGTCCGGGCAGGTCTGCCAGTTCTCGTGGTACCGGTCGACGATCCAGCGGGTGCTGCGGAACTCCAGCGGCGCCGTCCAGCCTTGGTCGCTGCTGACCTGGCCGGTGCAGACGTGCGCGTTCTCGCAACTCGAGCTGATCGTCCACACCGACACCACGGTGGCTTCGTCCATGTACACCTCGTTGGTCTTGGCCCACTCGCCGTTTGAGGTGACCCGGTAGCTGCCGTTGAGTTCGAACCCCAGCGGCTCGGCCTGCGCGGGTGTCACCGCGGCGCCGAATCCGAGCAGCGCCGCGGCCAAGGTCACTACCAGTGCTCGCATTGCATCTCCTCGCTAGGTCGGCATCAAATCCGTCCACGACTTGGGCGCCCCGGGCAACGTCTGCTGCTCGAATCGCCCGTCGGGGGTCAGGTACTTGCCGGTGCGCGGGTCGTAAGGCAGCACCGCCACCGACGGGCCGCCTCCGCTATAGGCGGACGGCGCTGCGCCCGGGGCCTCCGGCGGACCCGGTGCCGACGCTTCCGGGCCCGGACTGGGGGCCTCCGGCGCCGCGGCATCCGGCGCGGGCGCCCCCGGCGGCCCGACACCGGGCGGTAGTGGCGTGCCCTCGACCGGGCCGAAGATCCGGTCTTGGAAGTCGACGCGGTCGTCGACCGGGATGCCCTGCTTGATCAGGTTCGGGTCGAATGCCCCGGGTCCGGTCAGGTGCTGTCGCATCGCGATCGGCACGAATCCGCGGGGGTCGTCGCAGAGTTCGACGGTCGGGGCGCGCTTACCCGGATGCTCGATGCACGGGAAGTTGCGGGCGCCGCGCACCGAGATCGGCGAATCCTGCGGCAGTTTGCAATACATGCCGTCCGGGGTGTCGATGGTGGTGGTGTCGGCCGGCGACCGCCGCTGCGAGGCCGGAGTAAAGCCCACCGTGCAGGGGTTCGGGTCGCCGATGGTGAGGCTGAAATCCCCCTGCGGCAACCCGGTCGCGTTGTTCTTGGGCACACCGAACGACTGTTGTTGCGCGATGTATCCCGGCAGCAGCACCATCAGTTGCTCGACCGCCGGGTTGTACACCATCAGCACCTGGCTGACCGTGGTCATGTTCGCCAGCAGGATCGGCAGGGTGGGTTTGATCCCGTTGAGCAGACCGGACACTTCGTCGGCGAAGCCCGGGAAGCGCTGCAGCACGGTGCGGATCTGCGGATCGTTGGCGACCAGTTGGTCGCTGATCCCGGCCAGGCTGTGCGCCCAGGTCCGGATGGCCGCGGTGCTTTGGGCTTGGGAGTCCAGCAGCGGGCCGCTGTCGTTGATCAGGGTGCGCAGCCGCTCGGACACCCGGTTGGCGTCGCCGCTGATGGTGGCCGTCGAATCCAGCAGCGACTGCAGGTCGAACCCGGCGCCGTTGAAGGCCAGGAAGGTTTCGTCGAGCAGGTCGCTGATCTTCTGTTTCGGGATGGTGTCCAGCAGTGCGCTGAGGTGATCGAGCATCGGACCCACCTCTTGCGGGACCACCGTGTTCGACGCCGGGATCACCGAGCCGTTTTGCAGGTACGGTCCGGCATCGGTGTTGGGCAGCAGATCGACGTACTGCTCCCCGACCGCCGAGACGCTTCGCACCGCCGCCCGCAGATCGGCCGGGATCCGCGGCGAACGGTCCAGCGACAACGTGGCCCGGGCGCCGGTCTCGGTCAACGCGACGTCGGTGACCCGACCGACCTGCACACCGTTGTAGGTGACATTCGAAAACCGGTACAGCCCCCCGGTTTTCGGCAGATCCAGCTGGACGGTCAGCTTGCCGATCCCGAGCAGGGTCGGCACCTGCATGTAGCTGAACAGCATTACCGCGACACCGATCACCGAGGCGATGGTGAACAGGATCAATTGGGTCCGAACAAAACGGGTCAGCATCTAGCCACCGCCTCCCGGTGCAGCCGCCGGGTAGGGGCCGGCGAAAAGTGTCGACGCGGGCGCCGGGGCTTGCTCGGGCGGGGTGACCGGCAGTACCGGCCCACCCGGCGTCGGCACCGGCACCGGAGCCGCGGCCGGTGCCGGCGCGTCGGGTGCCGGCGGTGTCTGGGCGGGCGCGCTCAGCGGGCTCATCAGCGGATCGTAGGAGTAGTTCAGATACCACGGATCGCCCGGCGCCGGGACAAGTTTCGCGTTCTCGTCACCCCAGCGGGTGCCCGCGAACAACGACCGCTTGAGCCGCGAATAGGTCAGGTCGAACACCGCGAACAGGTTCAGGTAGTCCCCGCGGACGGCGCGTTCGATGGCGTTGGCGCCGTACGGGAACGCCGAGCCATAGGCCAAGGCGGCGTTCAAATCGGGGCCGACGTCGGCCAGCGCCTTGATCGCCGGCTCGAGGTGGGCCAGGTCGCCCACCAACTGGTCACCGGCGTCGTGGACCAAGGCGGTGGAGGTGTCGCCGAATTGCCCCAGCTTCTCCAACGCGGTGGTGAGCGTGGGCCGTTCCTTGATCAACACGTCGATCGCCGGGGGGATTTCGCGCAGCGCGCGCTGCAGCACCGGGCGCTGGTCGGCGAAGGTGTCGGCCACCCGGTTCAACTGCTCGATGGACGCGACGATGTTGTCGCGCTGCCGGTCAAGCACCGCGGTGAACCGGTCCAGCCTGCTGATCAGGTCGCGGATGTCGGATTCGCGCCCGGACATCGAGGCGCTGAAGTTGTGGATGATGTCACCGATCTGGCCCAGCCCGCCGCCGTTGACCAGCACCGCCAGCGAGGACAGGGTCTGTTCGGTGGACGGGTAGGTCGACGACGAGCCGACGGCAATGGTGGCCCCCGGCGCCAGCCGACCCGACGGCGCCTGCCCCACCGGCGGGTCGAGCGACAGGTGCATCGAGCCCAGCAGGCTGGTCTGCCCGACGGTGGCGACCGCGTTGCTCGGCACCACCACGCCCGGGTTGACCGACACCTCGACGTTGGCGTGCCAGTTGTCGACCGTCATCTTGCCGACGCTGCCGACCACCACATTGGAGATCATCACCGGCGAATTGGATTCCAGCGTCCCGACATTGGCCAGTTCGACGTGGAAGCGCTGTGCCCCACTGCCGTGTCCCTGCGCGCCGGGCAGCGGCACCGAGTTCAGCCCCCCGAACGCGCAACCGGTGGCGGTGCACGCCACCGCGGCACCGACGGCCAGGGTGCGCCGGGCGGCGCGCAAACCGATCATGGTGGCGTCCCTTCCGCGGGCAGGCTGGGTTCGGGTCCCGGTGCCGGTCCGTCCGGCAGCATCATCCCGTCGAAGGTGACCGCGCCCGGCGGCGGTGCGCCGGGGTACACCGGTGGTGACAGTACGGCCGGCAATCCGTCCGGGGCGTAGGCGCCCTGCACACCCGGCGGCACCCCCCAGCCCGGTGGCGGCGCCACGTCCCCGCGCAGCCCGGTGTAGGCCGAGATCACCGGCGCCGGTTCGGGCGGGCGCGGCTTCCCTTCGGCACCGGGCATCAGCGCCGGGTCGGTGTAGATCAGCTTGTCCGGGCTGCCGGATTTACCCAGATACGGGTTGATCGGCAACGGGAACCCGTTGAAGTTCAGCAGCCGCAGCCCCGGGCCCAGATACTGCTCGCACAGCTTGGCGGTCTCCGGCGCGGTCACATTCTCGACACCGCCGACCATTCCGCAGATCAAATTCACCGGGTTGGACATGTTCACGAACCCGATCGACCCGATCGGAGTGCCGCTGGTCGGGTTGAGCATGTTCAGCGTGTTGGAGATGGCATTCGGGGTGATGTGCAGGATGTTGCGCAGCGCATCCTTGGAGTCGGCCAGCGTCTGGGTGACGTTGGCCAACCGCCCCACCGCCTCGGTGGTTTCGGCGCGGCTGCCCGCCACGAACCGCTGCACCTCACCGATCGATGTGGACAGGTCGGTCAGCGCCGCATCCAAATTGGACCGGCTGTCGTCCACCACGCTGGTCAGCGTGGCGAGCCGGTCCTCGAACACCACGATCTGCTGGTTGCTGTCGCGCAGGGCGGTGACAAAGGTCTGCAGGCCCTCGATGATGTCGACGATATTGCCGCTGCCCTCGGCGAAGATCCGCGCCACCCCGGACAATTGGGCCAGCGTCTCGCGCAGCTTGGTGCCGTTGCCGGCCATGGCGCCCGCAGCGCTGTCGATGAACCGGGCGGCCGAGGTGCCCGATACCGTGCCGTGCTCGCCCAATTCGGTGGCCAGCCGGTTCAACTGGGTTTTGACCTCGTCCCACTCCACCGGCACCGCGGTCCGCTCCCGCGGGATCACCGCGCCGTCGGACAGGGTGGGGCCGTCGCCATTGTGATACGCCGGCGTCAGTTGAACAAACCGCGCTGCCACCAGGTTGGGCGCGACGATGATCGCCTTCGCACCCGCCGGGATCGGTATCCCGTGACCGACCCGCAGGGTGAATTTGGTCTGGGTTCCCTGCGGGTCGATGCGCTCGATGGTGCCGACCTTGACACCGGCCACCCGCACCTCGTCACCGGGGTAGATCGCGGTCGCGCTGGAAAAGTAGGCCGTGATCGTGGCCGGCTTGACCGCCAGGTGGTGCACCAGCACGCCGGCACCCAGCAGCGCGACCAGCAGCACCGCGGTCGCGATCCGTAGCGAAGTCCGTGTCGTCATCGTGGCGGAAGATCTCCTGGCTGGGGAATGCCGTTGACCGGGAACGGAAGTTCGGCGCGCGGCCCGGCGTTGTCCGGCGGCTGACCGGCGTCGACGCCGCGCCGGAAGCCGAACGCGTAGTCCAGGAACGGCTGCAGCAACTGCGGCAGCGTGATGTTGGGGATGTAGGCGCTGTAGTAGAACCCGTTGGCGACCGTCTCGCCCTGGGTCAGTTCGTATTTGGCCAGGCCGGGCAGCGCCTTGGCGATGTTGTCGCGGTTCTTCTCCAACACCACGTTCAGCGAATTGATTTGGTCCAGACTCGGTTTGAGCTGGGCTTCGTTGTCGGCGACGAGGCCGGACAGCTCCCGCGACACCGCGGAGGTGTTCGCCAACAGGTTGACGATCGCCTGCCGGCGGGCGTTGAGCACCCCCACCAAATCGTTGGCGTTGAGGATCAGCGTGTTGACCTGCTGGCTGCGCTCGGACAGGATGCCGGTCACGTCGGCGGCGGATTTGAGCAGGTCGGCGAGGCTCTCGTTGCGGCTGTTCAGCGACTTCGACAAGCGGCTCAACCCGTCGAAGGTCGGGCCCAGCTGCGGGGTGATCTGGTCGATCGTCGCCGACAGGGTGTCCAGGGAGTTGTTCAGCGATTGGGTGTCGGTGCCCTTGGTGTTGCTGGTCAGCTCGCCGACCATGTCGGTCAGCGAATACGGCGAAGAGGTCCGGGTGGTCGGGATCACCTCGCGCGGACGCATCCGGGTGCTGCCCGCCGGTTCCAGCGCCAACACCCGCTCGCCCAGCAGCGAGCCGGTCCGGATGTGCGCGGTGGTCTGCGACCCCAGCGGGTATTTGCCGGCCAGGGTGAAGGTCACCAGAGCCTCGCCGTTGTCCAGCGCGATGTCGGAGACCGTGCCGACCTTGATGCCCGACAGGGTGACGTCGTTGCCGGTGCTCAGGCCGCCGGCCTCGGTGAACCGGGCCTGATAGCGCACCGAGGTGGCCCACTCGGTCAGCCGTTCCGGCTGCAGCCCGACGGCCACAATGCACAGGATCAGCACGACGCCGATCACGCCCGCCCTGACCAACCCGGATCCGCGGTATTTGAGCATCAGCCCCGGCCCCTTCCGGCGGGGGCGATCAATCGGTGTCTTTGCATCGCCCCTCCTCCTGTTTGATCCAGGGGAAGACCACCGTGCGGCCCTGAAGATCGCTGGCCCGGATGGCGACACCGCAGATGTAGTACTGGATGAAGCCGCCGTAGGCACCCAGACGGATGGCCTTGCGGTAGTTCTCCGGTGCCTTCTGCAGCGACACGTCCAGCTGGGACTGGTCGGCGTTGATGTTGGTCACCAACCGGTTGACTTGCGTGATGGTGTTTTTCAGCGGGTCCCGCGCGTTGCCGAGCAGGTCGGCCAGCGATGCGGTGCCGTTGTCGAGTGCGGTCACCGCGGTCCCGATCGGGTCGCGGTCCTGCGCCAAACCATCCATCAGCGTATGGAGCCGATCGATCGCCCCGGCGAACCGGTCACCGTCGGCGGACAAGGTGTTCAGCACCTGCTGCAGGCGCTCGATCAGCGACTCGATGACCTGGTTGTTGTCGGCCAGCGCGGTGGAGAACGACGACGTGTTAGACAGCAGCGATTCGATGGTGCCGCCCTGACCCTGCATGATCTGGATCAGGGACGCGGTGAGCGCGTTGACATCCTGCGGGTTGAGGCCCTGAATCACCGGTTTGAGACCGCTGAGCAGCAGATCGAGGTCTAAGGCCGGCGCGGTCTTGTCGAGCGGGATTTGTGCACCGGCCGTCAGCACCCGGGTCGAGCCCGGTCCGTCCACCAGCTCCAGGTAGCGATCACCGACCAGGTTCAGGTAGCGCACGGCGGCCCGGGTACCGGTCGTCAACGCGATATTGCGGTCCGCGTCGAACTTGACCTGCACGGTGCCGTCGCCGCGCAACGCCACATCGCCGACGGTGCCGACGCGGACTCCGGCGACCCGCACACTGTCGCCGGCGCGCAGCCGCGAGGCATCGTTGAACACGGCGCTGTAGCCGACGGTCGACCCGGTGCGCACCTCACCGAAGATCGCGAACAGCAGCACGGTCATCAGCACCATCACCGCGGCGAAGGCGCCGAACTTGAGCAGCGTCTTATACGAGCCGGTCATCCGGGCATCCCCGTCTGGTCACTGTTGCGGGGCGGTCCGCCCAGCGGCCCGAACAGGGCCTGCTTGAGGGCGTCGGAGTTGAACAGGATGCCCTGGTTGCCGTACTGGTTGGGGTTGGCGCCGGTGTCGGCCACCATCCAGGGCACCCGGTATTCCGGGGGCACGTCGGGCAACCCGAGTTCCTTGCAGTACGAGCGGTCGGCCTTGGCCGCGACCTTCGGCAGGTCGTTGGGATAGCGGTAACGTTCCGAGCCCAAGGTGAAGCTGGCGGCGATGATGATGCCGGGCACCGGGAACGGCGGCGTCTTCGCGAACGGCACCAGCCCGCCGACCCCGCAGCCCAGGTGCTCGTGGTACTTGTCGAGCAGCTCGGCGGTCGGCAGCAGCGTCTGGGCCAGGGTCGTCAGGGCGGGCCGGTTGCCGCCCAGCACGTCGTTGCTGACGTCGGCGAGCCCGATGGAGCTGAGCAGGAAGCCGTCGAGGTTGCCTTGCTCGTCGACGATGCTGTTGCTCAGCGTGGTGCTGTTGGCCACCGTGGCGGTCAGGTCCGCCGCGGCGTCAGCGTAGGCGGCGAACACCGGTGGCATGGTCGCCGTTTCCGTCTCCAGTTGCGGCAGGCTCGGCTCGATGGCGGCGAGGAATTTGTCGAAATCGGTGAGTGCCTGGCCGATCTGCTGACCGCGGCCGTTGAAGGCGGTCGAGATGGCGCCGAGGGTCTCGTTGAGCTTCATCGGATCGATCTTGTTCAGCACCCGGGTGAGCTGCTGGAAGACGGTGTTGATTTCGACGGTGACGTGCTCGCCGTCGAGGATTTGACCCGCGTACATCCGCTTCGGCGAGGGATGCGGCGGCGGCACCAGCTCGACGAACTTGGCGCCGAACACCGTCGAGGAGGTGATGCTGGCGCGCACGTCGGCCGGGATCAGCCGCAGCTGGGCGGGATCCATCTGCAGCCGCAGCGCGGCGGTGCCGTCCGGCCGGGCCTCGATCGCGCCGACCGTGCCCACCTGCACGCCACGCATTTTCACTTTGGCGTCCGGGTTCATCACCAGGCCGGCGCGGGTGGAGATGACGGTCACCGGCACGCTGGTGGTGAAACTGCCGCGGAACAACCCGGCCGTCACCGCGACCGCCGCGACCACCATCAGGACGGTCGCCAAGCCCAGCAGCGGGCGCACATAGCTCGGGGTGCCCTGGCGTCGGCGTGGGGTGACCGCCGCGGTGGCACGGTGCTGGCCGGTGGGTTCCTGCTCGTGTGTCAAGGTTCGCGTCACGTCCTCTACCCCGACAGGTTGAAGTTGCCGTTGGAGCCGTAGATGGACAGCTGGACCAGCAGCGTCACCGAGACCACCAGAACCAGCGAGGTGCGCACCGCATTACCGACCGCGACGCCGACCCCGGACGGTCCGCCGGAGGCGAAATAGCCGAAGTAGGTGTGGATCAACAGGATCGTCAGCGCCATCAGTACGGCCTGCAAAAACGACCACAACAGGTCGATCGGGTTCAGAAACGTTTGGAAATAGTGGTCGTAGAGGCCGGCGGATTGGCCGAACAGCGCCACCGTGGTGAAGCGGCTTGCCACGAACGACAAGATGACCGCGATCGAATACAGCGGGGTGATCGCGATCATGCCGGCCACGATGCGGGTGGACACCAGGTACGACACCGGGCGGATCGCCATCGACTCCAGTGCGTCGATTTCCTCGTTGATCCGCATCGCCCCCAGCTGCGCGGTCGCGCCCGCGCCGAAGGTGGCGGCCAAGCCGATCCCGGCGATGACCGGGGCCGCGATCCGCACGTTGATGAACGCCGCCAAAAAGCCGGTCAGTGCCTCGATGCCGATATTGCCCAGCGAGGAATACCCCTGCACGGCCAGGGTGCCGCCGGCGGCCAACGTCATGAACCCGACGATCACCACGGTGCCGCCGATCATCGCCAAGGTGCCGGTGCCCATACTGATTTCGGCGATCAGCCGAATGATTTCGTGCCGATACCGGGTGGCCGCGAACGGCGCCCCGCCGAGCGCCTTGCCGTAGAACAAGGTGTGGTCCCCGAGCCGTCCGAGGACGCCGACCGGGCGCCGGATCTCCCGCGCGATGCGCGGATAGGTCGCCTTGAGGGTGACGCGGTTTCCCATGATCTACCGCGCCGTCATCCGGATACCGATGGCGGTCACCAGCACGTTGATCACCATCAACGCCATGAACGCATACACCACGGTTTCGTTGACCGCGTTGCCCACCGCCTTGGCGCCGCCCCCGGAAATCGTCAGGCCGCGATAGCACGCCACCATGCCGGCGATCAGACCGAACAGCGCCGCCTTGACGCAGGAAATGATCAGCTCGGGCACCCCGGTCAACAGGGTGATCCCGGCGGCGAACGCACCCGGGTTGACATCCTGGATGAACACCGAGAACGTGTAGCCGCCCAGGATGCCGATGATGACGACCAGGCTGTTGAGCAGCAGCGCTACCAGCCCGGCGGCCAGCATCCGCGGCGCCACCAGCCGCTGCACCGGGTTGATGCCCAGCACCTCCATCGCGTCGATCTCTTCGCGGATGGTGCGCGAGCCGAGGTCGGCGCACATCGCGGTGGACCCCGCCCCGGCGACGATGAGCACGGTCACCATCGGGCCGATCTGGGTGACCGCCCCGAACGCCGCACCGGCGCCGGACAAGTCGGCGGCGCCGAGTTCGCGGAGCAGGATGTTGAGGGTGAAGCTGACCAGCACCGTGAACGGGATCGCGACCAGCAGCGTCGGCGCCAACGCGACCCGCGCGATGAACCAGCACTGGTCCAAGAACTCCCGCCAATAAAACGGCCGCCGGAACATGAACCGCACCGCGTCGGCGGACATCGCAAACAGTCCCCCGACCGCCTGCATCGGCCCGGACAGATTGCCGGGAATCCCGATTCCCGGTGACCAGCGATCCACCGCTGTCCTAAACCCCATCGGATCCGGGCCCTTCTAGGATGGTGACCGCCGCCACCGCGGTGGGGCCACCGATATTGTGCGCCAAGCCGATCCGCGCGCCGTCAACCTGGTTGGCGGCGTGACCGCGCAGCTGCCCGAACAGCTCCACGCACTGCGCCACGCCGGTCGCCCCCGGCGGATGACCCTTGGATTTGAGGCCCCCGCTCGGATTCACCGGCAGCGCGCCGCCGACGCTGGTGGACTCGGTCTCGATGAGCTTGTGCGCCCCGAACCGGTCGGCGAAGCCGAGGTCTTCGTAGCTGATCAGTTCGATCGCGGTGAAGTAGTCGTGGACCTCGGCGACGTCGACGTCGGCCGGCGTCAACCCGGCCATCGCGAACGCGCGCCGGGCGGCGCGGACGGTGGCCGGAAACGTCGTCATATCCGACTTGTGCTGGTGCATCACCGAATCCAGTCCGAGGCCGACACCGCGGATCCACACCGGCCGGTCGGTGAAGCGGTCCACCGCGTCCTCGGCGGCCAACACCAGCGCGGCGGCGCCGTCGCTTTGCGGCGCACAGTCGTACACGCCGAACGGGGTGACCACGGTGGGCGCGGCCAGCGCCTGCTCGACGGTGATCTCGAACCGCAGCCGCGCCTTGGGGTTGGACACCCCGTGCCGGTGGTTTTTGACCGCCACCATCGCCATGTGCTCCTTGGTGGCCGGCGACTCGTGCAGATACCGCTGCACGTGCAGCGCGAACCCGGCCGGTGCGACCAACCCCAGCGGGTAGTCCCACGCCATATCGCGCGCCATCGCCTCCCACTCCCACAGCAGGTCCTTGGACGCGGTCTCGCGCAGCTTATCGGCGCCCATCACCAGCGCGACGTCGAAGGCGCCGGAGGCGATCCCGAACACCGCGTTGCGCACCGCGTCGTTGCCGGTGGCACACGAGTTCTCCACCCGGGTGACCGGCAGCTCGGGCAGCCCGAGCGCGTCGGCGAGGATGCCGGACGGGAACCCGTCGGTGGTGCCCATCGCGCCGAACCAGGCGGCCTGCAGATCGGATTTGGCGATGCCCTTGTCGACGCTGGCGGCGCAGTCGGCGAACGCCATCGGCAGCAGATCCTTGATGCCCAAGGCGAAGTGCTCGGCAAACGGGGTCATGCCGGCCCCGACGATGGCCACCCTCCTCACGCGCCGCTCCCCGGCCTCACGCGGCCGCCCCCTCAGGCTGAAAGGCATACCCGTAGTCCGGCACGCCGGAGCGCACCGCGATCCGGCGCAGCACCAGCCGGCCGCGGTCGCCGATCGCCACCGAGCCCGGCTGGGCGCCGGTCACTTTCACCAGGGCACGCACCGCGACGTCGTCGAGTTCGACGATCACCAGCGAGTAGGGGGTCCGCAGCCCCGGCACCGGGATGTGCACGGTGGCTTCGGTGTAGACGGTGCCGGTGCGCGGCAGCGGCACCAGCTCGTAGTCGGTCGCCAACGAGCCGTCCTCGCCGACCCGGTACCGCGGCGGGAAGTCCAGCTGGTCGTTCTCGCCGAAAGTGCCGGCCTCCCACCGGACCTTGGCCTCAAACGCCCGCTCGTAGGCGGCCAGCGAAATCGGGATCTCGGCCCCGGCGGCGATCGCGGTGTCCGGCAGCGCCCGCGCGCTGGGTTCGCGCCGACAGATCCGCGCCGTCCCACCGACCACCGTGATCCCGGACAGGCTGGCCTGCTCGACGGCCACCAGCCGGCCCGTGGTCTGCGAGTCGGCCAGCGCGGCCAGCGCGAACAACCCCGAGCTGGCGCCCAGCGTCGGCAGCCGCGGCGGGGAGCCGGTACACAGCTCCACCGCCTGCCCGTGGTCCACCCCGGCCACCGCAAGCGGGGTGTCCACCCACGCCGCGTCCAACGACGCCACCACACCCCGTTCGTGCAGCAGCCGCGGGTCACCGTAATCGTGCACCACGCCAACGGCATTGCGGGTCCGCACCGGCAGGCTGCGCGCGATCCGGGCGGCGGTCCGCACCCGCAGCCCGTCCTCGGCGGTCAGCACGGCGGCGGCCCCGGCCGGGCCCAGGTCCACCCCGAGGATCAGGGTGCGCGGCCGGGCCGAGCTGAGCGCGTCCAGCGCGGCCGGTGCGCCGCCCAGCCGCTCGTCGACCTCGAGTTCGGGATCCAGGCCCAGCCCCGCCAGCAGCACCGCGGCGTTGCTGCTGTCGGTCAGCGGCAGATCACGGCTGACCACCACGACGCGTTCCACCGCACCGCCGCCGCTCAGCGCGGCGCGGCCGGCCTCCACGGCCAGCGTGATGGCGTCTTCGTCGTCACCGGCCTGCCGGTGCTGGGGGGTTCCCCAACACGGCAGGTAGGTGCCAACGGCGGCGACGTAGGGCATCGGGTTCCTGCCTCAGGTGACCGCGCCGGCGGCTTTGAGTTCGATGATGCGGTCCCAGTCCAGGCCGAGTTCGGTCAGGATCTCCTCGGTCTGCTCGGCGAAGCCGGGGGCCGCCGCGGTGGCCGGGGCGGCGACGTCGAACTGCACCGGGTTGGCGACCAGTTCGAGTTCGCCGGCCTGCACCAGGTATTCGTTGGCGCGGATCTGGGCGTCGTCGGCGGCTTGCAGGGTGTCCTGCACCGGCGCCCACGGCCCGGACAGCGTCGCGAACCGTTCGCTCCACTCGGCCAGGGGGCGCTTGGCCATCGCCGTGGTGAGGATCTGCACCGCCTCGGCGGTGTTGGCGGCGATGTCTTCGGCGGTGCCGAACCGCGGGTCGTCGGCGAGATCGTCGAGGTCCATGTGCCGGCAGACGTCGGCCCAGAACTTGGTCGGCTGCATCATCACCAACGAGATGTATCGGCCATCGGAGGTAGGGTACAACCCCACCAGCGGGTTGATCGGCGAGCCGTGCACGCCCGGGGCGGGGGCTTCCAGCCGCTCGCCGAGGTGCGTGGTCAGCGCCACCGTGTGCCCCATCGCCCACAGCCCGCTGCCCAGCAACGAGACGTCGACCACCGACGGTTCGCCGGTGCGTTCCCGTTTCAGCAGTGCCGCCGCGATCCCGCCGGCCAGGTTGGTGCCGGAGATGGTGTCGCCGTAGGCCGGTCCGGGCGGCCCGATCATGCCCTCGGTGCCGGGCGGGGTGATGGTGGCGGCGGTTCCGGCGCGACACCAGAACGCGGTCATGTCGTAGCCACCCTTTTCGGCTTCGGCGCCGCGCGGCCCCAGCGCGCTGCCCCGGGCGTAGACGATCGACGGGCTGACCGCCCGGATGTCGTCGACGTCGATGCCGAACTTCTTGCGGTGCCCGGGCAGGAAACTCGTCAGGAACACATCGGAGCGCCGCGCCAGTTCCAAGAGCACCTCCCGGCCCTCCGGCACCGACATGTCCAGGCCGATGCTGCGCTTGGCGCGGTTGGCGTGCTCGATATTCGGGTTCGGGTCGCCCTCGACCCGCAGCATGCCGGTCTGCCGCAGCCCGCGTTGCGGGTCGCCGGTCACCGCATGCTCGACCTTGATGACGTCGGCGCCCCATTCGGCCAGCACCGCACCGGCCGACGGGACGAACCCGTACATCGCGACTTCCAGGACGCGGATGCCGTCCAGCGGCTTCATCCGGCGTCTCCGACTACCGGCGCGGCGAACGTCTTGCGCTCCAGGAACTCCTCCAACCCGGCCACCCCCATCTCCCGGCCGATCCCGGACTGCTTGTAGCCGCCGAACGGGGCGTCGGGGCTGAAGTAGTTGCCGCCGTTGATGGAAAACGTGCCGGTGCGGATCCGGCGGGCCACCGCCAACGCCCGGTCGGCGCTGCCGAAGATCGCCCCGGACAACCCGTAGATCGAGTTGTTGGCGATCCGCACCGCGTCGTCGTCATCGTCGTAGCCGATCACCGCCAGCACCGGCCCGAACACTTCTTCCTGGGCGATCTCGGCGTCCGGGTCGACGTTGGTCAGCAGCGTCGGGGTATAGAAGTAGCCCGGGTCCACCTTCTCGCCGCCGGTGACCAAGCTAGCTCCAGCGGCGACGGCCCTTTTCACCATGGCGTCGACCTTGTCGCGCTGCTTCTCGCTGATCAGCGGACCCATGTAGGTTTTCGGGTCGGTCGGGTCGCCGTAGCGCACGTGGGAGAAGTTGGCCTTGACCAGCTCGACGATCTCGTCGTGGTGGCTGTTGGGCACCAACAGCCGCGACGTCAGCGCGCAACCCTGCCCGGCGTGGGTGACCATGGAAAACGCCGAAAACACCGCCGCGGTGTTGAAGTCGGCGTCGTCCAGCACGATCGCCGCCGATTTGCCGCCGAGTTCCAGGAACACCCGCTTGAGGGTGTCGCTGGCGGCGGCCATGATCGCGCGGCCGGTCGGGGTGGAGCCGGTGAACGTGACCATGTCGACGTCGGCGCTGGTGGTCAGCGCGGCACCGACATTGGGGTCCGAGGAGCTCAACACATTGACCACCCCGGACGGGATGTCGGTGTGGTTGGCGATGATTTCGCCGAGCGCCAGCGTGATCAGCGGCGTGTCCGGGGCGCCCTTGAGCACCACCGTGCAGCCGGCGGCCAGCGCGGGCGCCAGCTTGGCCAGCGCCAGCTGGTTGGGATAGTTGTAGGCGATGATCGCCGCGACGACGCCGGCGGCCTCTTTCTCCACCCACCGGTGGTGTTGCATGCCGCGGCTTTCGATGTTGCCGAGGTCCTCGGTCAGCGGGTAGCCCTTGAGCAGATCGGCGTAGTAGCGCACGATCTCGATCGGCTGGTCCAGCTGGGCGCCCTGGGTCAGCGCGGGGGTGGCGCCGACTTCGGCGATCGTCAGCGCGGCAAGCTCGTCGCGCTGGGCGACCAGCGCCTGGTGCAGCTGCTCGAGGCACCGGATCCGCAGATCGACGTCGGTGGCCCAACTGGTGGTGTCGAACGCGCGGCGCGCCGCCGCGATCGCGGCCTGGGCCTGCTCGACCCCGGCGTCGGGCGCGTACCCCAGCACCTCGCCGGTCGCGGGATTGAGCGAGGCGAACACCGCATCCGCGGCGACCAGCCGGCCATCGATCAGCAACCGCCGGTCCACAGCTTGCTCAGCGGCGGTTGCTCCGTCCGCCCGCTGCTGACCACCCGCGATGGTCGCCGCCGTGCCCTGCGCGCCCATTCAATCTCCCCTCGGTTGGATAATCGCGTTCTCATCTCCGGCGAATCTTACATACCGACAACGAGAACACAAGACAAATCGCAAAACCGTCTGACCTGCGCATCCGGCACAGAATTGACCCACGAGTCAACTTTTCCGCAGCTGGGAGCCGTTCCGCTCGAACCTTGCCAGAACCACAAGTATGAGAGTATGGTTCTCATATTCGGAAGGGAGATTCTTTGTGACTGAGACGGCCCGCGCGTGAGGACAGCTGTCGTGACCGGGGGCGCCTCGGGCATCGGCGCGGCCGTCGCCCACCGATTGCGCGCCGACGGCCACCGGGTGGCCACCATCGACCTCAAACCCGGCGAAGCCGAGCTGTCGTTTGCCGCCGACGTCACCGACCGCGCCGCGGTGGACGCCGCGCTGGCCGACATCCGGGAGCAGCTGGGGCCGGTCACCATCTTGGTCAACGCCGCCGGGCTGGACGGTTTCAAGAAGTTCAGCCACATCACCTTCGAGGATTGGCAGCGGGTCATCGACGTCAACCTCAACGGGGTCTTCCACACCATCCAGGCGGTGCTGCCCGACATGGTGGAGGCCGGGTGGGGCCGCATCGTCAATATCTCGTCGTCGAGCACGCACTCCGGCACCCCGTACATGGCGCATTATGTAGCCGCCAAATCGGCCGTCAACGGCCTCACCAAGACGCTGGCCCTGGAATACGGGCCGGCCGGCATCACGGTCAACGCGGTACCGCCGGGTTTCATCGACACCCCGATGCTGCGCAGCGCCGAGAGCCGCGGCTTTCTCGGTGACGTCGAAGCCAACATCGCCAAAACCCCGGTGCGCCGCATCGGCAAGCCGGAGGACATCGCCGCGGCGTGCGCCTTCCTGGCGTCCGAGGAGGCCGGCTACATCACCGGTCAGATCCTGGGCGTCAACGGCGGCCGCAACACCTGATGACATACCAAAGGGTGCACTAACGAAAGGAACAGCTGTGGGACGCGTTGCGGGCAAGGTCGCATTCATCACGGGGGCGGCGCGTGGTCAGGGCCGCAGCCATGCGGTGCGGCTGGCCGAAGAGGGCGCCGACATCATCGCCGTCGACCTGTGTCAGGACATCGAGACCATCGGCTATCCGATGGCGCGGCCCGAGGATTTGGAAGAGACCGCCAAGCTGGTGGAGAAGACCGGGCAGGGCATCGTCACCGCGCAGGCCGATGTGCGCGACGCGGCGGCACTGAAAACCGCGCTGGAGACCGGGCTGGCCGAGTTCGGCAAGCTCGACATCGTCGTCGCGCAGGCCGGGGTGGCCGGCATGAAGGGCGAGCCGCCGCTGCAGGCCTGGACCGACGTCATCAACACCAACCTCGTCGGCACCATCAACGGCATCCAGGTCGCGCTGCCGCACTTGGGTGAGGGCGCCTCGATCATCGCCACCTCGTCGGCGGCGGCGTTGATGGACGCCCACCAAAAGGCCAACCCCGGCAACGACCCGGGCGGGATGGCCTACATGACCTCCAAACGCTTGATCGCGCAGTACGTGCACGACCTGGCCACCGAAGTCGCGGTGCGCGGGATCCGGGCCAACGTCATCCACCCGACCAACTGCAACACCGACATGCTGCAAAGCGAGCCGATGTACCGGTCGTTCCGCCCGGACCTGGAGCACCCGACCCGCGCCGACGCCGAACCGGTGTTCTACGTGCAGCAGGCGATGAAGGTGCCGTTCATCGAGCCGGAGGACATTTCCAACGCCGTGCTGTGGCTGGCCTCCGACGAGGCCCGGTACGTGACCGGGATGCAGTTGCGGGTCGACGCCGGTGGCTATTTGAAGTGGTACGACTACCACGTCTGAGAAATTTAGGAGCGGCACGATGAAGGTATGGGTTGACTCAGAACGGTGCCAAGGGCACACCTTGTGCTCGATGATCGCCCCCGAGTCCTTTGTGCTCGACGACATCGACGGCCACTCGTCGGCGGTGAACGAAATCGTTCCGGCGGATCAGGAGGCGGCGGTGCGCGAGGCCGCGCAGTCCTGCCCGGAGCAGGCGATCAATCTCGAGGAGGACGCACCGTGAGTGTTGACGACATCGTCGCCGACAACGATCGGAAAAAACAGCGCTACTACTTCGATCGGCACACCCCGGAGTACCGGCTGCAGTTCGAAAAGATCACCGAGGAGATGCACGCCCGGTGTCCGATGGCGTGGACGGACACCTACGACGGGCACTGGGTGGCCGCCGGCAGCAAAGAGGTCTTCGAGCTGGCGCGCTGCCCGCACGTGTCCAACGATCACGACCTCACCGGGGAACGCAACGGGTACAAGGGAATTTCGATCCCCACCGCACAGCGGGCCAGCTACGTTCGGGGCGGCATCCTGGAAATGGACGACCCGGAACACCGGACCTACCGCAACGTGCTCAACCCGTACCTGTCACCGGCCGCGGTCAAGCGGTGGGAGCCCTTCATCCACGAGATCGTCCGCGCCAGCCTCGACGAGAAGATCGAAACCGGCCAGATCGACTTCGTCGACGATCTGGCCAACATCGTGCCCGCGGTGCTGACCCTGGCCATGATGGGGATCCCGCTGGAGAAGTGGGCGATCTACAGTGAGCCGACGCACGCCGCGGTCTACACGCCCGAGCACTCCCCCGATGCGGCACGGGTCGCCGAGATGCACCGCCAGATGGGCATCGACCTGATCACCCACATGAACGAGATCCGGGAGAATCCGAGACCCGGGATTGTCAACGGGCTGCTGCAGGCCCGCATCGACGGTGAGCCCGCCCCCGATCTGGAGATCTTGGGCAATCTCGGCCTGGTCATCGGTGGGGGTTTCGACACCACCACGGCCCTCACTGCCCACTCGCTGGAATGGCTGTCCGAGCATCCCGACGAGCGTAAGCTGCTCAGCCGCCAGCGCGATACCCTGCTCAACCCGGCCACCGAGGAATTCCTACGCTACTTCACGCCCGCTCCGGGTGACGGGCGCACCATCTCGGCGGATGTCGAGGTCGAAGGCACCCAGTTCAAGGAGGGTGAGCGGCTGTGGATCTCGTGGGCGATGGCCAACCGGGACCCGGCGGTGTTCGATGAACCCAACCGAATCATCCTGGACCGCAAGGGGAACCGACACTTCAGTTTCGGTATCGGCGTGCACCGTTGCGTCGGCTCCAACGTGGCGCGCACGGTGTTCAAGGCGATGCTGACTGCGGTGCTGGACCGGATGCCGGACTACCGGTGCGTCCCGGAAGGCACCGTGCACTACGACACCATCGGCGTCATCCAGGGCATGCGGCACCTGCCGGCGACCTTCACCCCGGGCCCGCGGCTGGGCCCGGGCCTAGACGAGACGTTGGCGAAGCTGCAGCGCATCTGCGATGAGCAGCAGTGCGCCCGCCCGATCACCGAGCACAAGGACGCGGTGGTGATTTAGCGCGAGCAGACGCAAAAGCCCCCAAACAACGGCGTTTTGGGGGCTTTTGCGTCTGCTCGCGCCAACTGCATCCATGCCCGCGGACGTACAATGAGCCGACGATCTATACAACGGAGGCTGCGCGTGCCCAGCTACGTGATGAAGGTGTCGCGGAACGGCCAGGTCTCGATCCCAGCCGGTGCTCGCGCTCGTTGGCAAACGGACCGGGTCGTGGTAGTGGACCTCGGCGACCGATTGGTGATGCGTCCGCTGCCGGAGGACCCAGTAGGCGACCTCATCGGTAAGTATCCGCGACGCCCCAGCACCAACGAGGCTCGCCGTCACGCTCGGGCTGACGACATCGTCGCCTCCAAGCAGCGCAAGCGGACTTGACCGTCGTCGGCGCCTACGCCGTGCTCGCTTTGTTGAAGAGCGAGGGCCCACCGCGAAACCAGTGCGTTCGTGGCTGTGCGGTTTCATACGCCAGACGTGCATATCGCGTATCAAACCGCACAGTCGGCGCGATCTTCATCAGCCCCGCGGCAGGCCCAGCACCTGTTGGGCGATGATGTTGCGGTGGATCTCCGAGGTGCCGCCGGCGATGGTGCCCGAGAAGCTGCGAGCATGCCGCTCGAACCAGCTGGCGAAGTAGCTGTCTAAGTTCATCGGCGCATACGGCCCCGAGTTCGCCGGGTGGGCCAGGCCGTCGACGCCGGCGGCCGACAGCGCGTACCCCGAGGCGAACATCTCCGCTTCCGAACCGAGCAGCTTGAGCACCGACAGCGCGGGCACGTCCTCCTCGCCGCGCGCCGCCCGGGCCAACGCCTTCGACCCGAGCAGGCGCAGCGCCTGATAGTCCATCAGCGCGGTGGCGTACTGGTCGCGCTGCAGCGCGCCGTGCGGACGGAAGTCGGCGATGATGTTGTCCAGCCGGTCGGCGAAACCCAGCCACATCATGGTGCGCTCGTGCCCCAATGACCCGTTGGCCACCCGCCAGCCGCCGTTGAGCGGGCCGACCAGGTTCTCCGCCGGCACCCGCACATCGGTGAAGAACACCTCGTTGAAGTCTTTGTCGTCGATGCCGCAGATGGTGGGGAACGGGCGACACACCACCCCGGGGGTGTCGGTGGGGATCAGCAACACGCTGATGCCCTTGTGTTTTGGGGCGTCGGGGTTGGTGCGGACGAAGGTGAGCAGCACATCGGCGTCGTGGGCCCCGGAGGTCCAGACCTTCTGGCCGTTGACGACGAACTCGTCGCCGTCCTGCACCGCCCGGGTGCGCAACGACGCCAAATCGGAGCCGGCGGACGGCTCGCTCATACCCAACGACGCGGTGATTTCGGCGCGCAGGATCGGTACCGCCCAGCGCTGCTTTTGCTCATCGGTACCGAACGACAGCAGCGAGGCGGCAATGATGTTCACGCCCTGCGGGTTGAAGCTGTGGTAGATGCGGCGCCGGCACAGCTCCTCGAGGTGCACGAACTGCTGCAGCAGGGTGGCGTTGCGGCCGCCGAACTCCGGCGGGTTGCCCGGCAGCAGCCAGCCGTTGTCGAACAGCAGCCGCTGCCACCGGCGCGCCCAGTCCGGCATGTGCGAGACCGACCGCGGCCGTTCCAGCGTGTCGGCTTCGTCGGGCAGGTGTTCCTCGAGGAAGGTAATGAACTCCGCGCGGAAGGCTTCGACGTCGGGATCAAACGTGAGCTGCAAGGTGCTCCTCGGCAATCATGGCGCGATGTTCGGCCGCGCCGCCGAGCATCAGCTCGCCGGCCTTGGCGCGCTTGAGCGCAAACTGCAGATCGTTCTCCCAGGTGAACCCCATCGCCCCGAACAGCTGCAAGCCGTGCCGGAACACCACCGACTGGCACTCCCCGGCGGCCGCCTTGGCCATCGCGGCGGCCATCCGCCGCCGCGGGTCGTCGGCGGAAATCGTCAGCGCCGCAAAATACGCCAGCGCCCGGGCCCGCTCGATGGCCACGTGCATATCCGCCGCTTTATGCTGCACGGCCTGGAACGACCCGATCGGCACCCCGAATTGCTGGCGGCTGCGCACGTGCTCCAGCGCCAGGTCGAGGATCCGCTGGCAGGCGCCGACCATGGTGATCGCCATCCCGGTCAGCGCCACGTGCCGGGCCCGTTCGACGTCGACCGCCACCCGGGCGCTGTCGGGGATCCGCACCCCGGCAAACGACACGTCGGCGACGTGCAGCGTCGGGTCGAAAACCGAGCTGCGCCGCGCGGTCACCGCGGCCGCGTCGAGAAGAAACACCCCGGATTCGGTGACCACCGCCAACCGATCGGCGCGGTCCCCGTCGAGGACGTGCAGCGCGGTCCCGTCCAACACCCAGCCCTCGGCGTCGCGGTGTGCGGCCACACCGCCGAACACGGCGGCCCCGACCTCGCCGGACGCCTCGTAGTGCTCGCCGGCCAGCGGGGCGAACTGGGTCATGGTGGCCAGCAGCGGTGTCGGGTCGGTGGCGCGGCCCAATTCTTCGAGCACGATCGCCAACTCCACCGCGTTGGCCGGCTCGTTCAACTCCAGCCAGCCCAGGTCGACGTAGACCTTCCAGAGCGGGCTGGTGTCGGCACCCTCTTCGGCCACACTGCGGACCGGCGAGGGCGGGCACTGCTTGCCCACCACGTCCCGCACCGTGTCCTGCCATAGTCGCTGATCGGCGTCGAACTCCAGCAGCATCGCGGTCACCTCCTTCACGGCTCGCTAGGAGAATAACATTCTCATTAACGGATGTAATGATCTCTCCCTGAGATAGCGTGCTGCCGCGGCACGTCCGAACCATGGTGGGCTGCGGAGCGCGACTGCCAGCGGCGTCTCGGACACCCAAAGAGGAGAACAGTATTCTTGCAAACCAAGAACAGAGCTATACACTGGATGTCAGTCTGCGGGCGAGGCTGCACCGCGCGACCCGATGGCCCCGGGTCGGCGACACGGCGAAGGGCGGCGTGAATGAGAGAACACCCGGACGGCACCCGCACGCCGGTGATCGACGCCAGCGTGCACATCTTCGCCCAATCCAACAAGGACCTGCGCAGCTTCCTGCGGGAGCCGTACAAAAGTCGCGGTTTCCCCGATTACGAGATGGACTGGTACGGCGCGCCGGGCGGCGAGTACGCGCCGGGCACCACCGGACCCGACGGGCAGTACCCGGGGTCGGACCCCGATGTCGTTGCCCAGCAGCTGTTTAGCGAGCGCGGCGTCGACGTGGCGGTGCTGCACCCGATGACCCGCGGGGTCATGCCGGACCGGCACCTGGGCTCGGCGATCGCGGCCGCGCACAACGAGATCCTGGTGTCCCGCTGGCTGGAGCACGCTGAATTCGGCGAGCGGTTCCGCGGCACCATCCGGGTCAACCCGGATGACCTGGCCGGTGCGCTGCGCGAAATCGACAAGTGGAAAGACCACCCCCGGGTGGTGCAGATCGGGGTGCCGCTGCAGTCCCGCGAGCTGTTCGGCAAGCCGCAGTTCTGGCCGCTGTGGGAGGCCGCCGTCGACGCCAACTTGCCGGTGGCCGCGCACATCGAGGTGGGCGCCGGCATCGCCGCCTCGCCGACGCCGTCGGGCAACACCCGCACCTACGAGCAGTACGTCAGCTTTATGGCGTGCAACTACCTGTACCACCTGATGAACATGATCGCCGAAGGGGTATTCGAACGGATGCCCGCGCTCAAGTTCGTCTGGGCCGACGGCGCCGCGGACATGTTGACCCCGTTCATCTGGCGGATGGACACCTTCGGCCGCCCCCACCTGGAACAGACGCCGTGGGCGCCGAAGATGCCCAGCGACTACCTGCCCGGGCACGTGTATTTCGTGCAGGGCAGCCTGGACGGTCCCGGGGACACCGACTTTGCCGGGGAGTGGTTCGGGTTCACCGGCAAACAGGACATGGTGATGTTCGGCTCCAGCTATCCGCACTGGCAGTGCAACGAGCTGAACGTGCCCCGCGCCTTCAGCGCCGACCAGCGCGACCAGCTGTGCTGGCGCACCGCCAGCGAGCTGTACGGCATAGACGTTCCGGCCGCGGCGGGCGCACACTGATGAAGAGTTGCGATCAAGGGAGATCACGATGACCGTGACAGCCACAGAACGCAAACCGGCGGCCGAGCGGGTCGCCGTGCGCTGCGTGGACTCCGACGTCCACCCGGTGCCGCGGCGCGGTGAACTGACCCAGTACATCCCGGAGCCGTGGCGCAGCAGGTACTTTCTGCCCCGCAAGGTCGGCGAACAGATCTACTACGACGCCCCCGACTATGCGCACGCCTACGCGATGCGGGTCGACGCCTTCCCCGCCGACGGCGAGTTCCCCGGCAGCAGCCCGGAGCTCGCGTTCAAACAGCTGATCATGGAGGCGGGCGCCGATTACGCGATCCTGGAACCCGCCGCCTACCCGGCCCGGATCCCCGAAGCGCAGCACGCGATGTCGTGCGCGCTCAACGACTGGCAGGCCAATCACTGGCTGGACAGCCACAACAACTGGCACCAGCGGTGGCGCGGGTCGATCTGCCTGGCGATCGAAGATCCCGCCGGGGCGGTCGCCGAGATCGAGAAGTGGGCGGGTCACCCCTACATGGCGCAGATCCTGATCAAGGCCGAGCCGCGCCCGGCCTGGGGTGACCCCAAATACGACCCGATCTGGGCGGCGGCCACCAAACACGACATCACCGTGAGCTGCCACCTGTCCCGCAGCCACCACGAGGAGCTGCCGATGCCGCCGGTGGGCCTGCCCAGCTACAACCACGACTTCATGGTCACCTACTCGCTGCTGGCGGCGAACCAGGTGATGAGCCTGGTGTTCGACGGGGTTTTCGACCGGTTCCCGACGCTGCGGATCGTGCTGGTCGAGCACGCCTTCACCTGGATTCTGCCGCTGATGTGGCGGATGGACGCCATCTACGAGGCCCGCAAACCCTGGCTGGACATCAAGCGCAAACCCAGTGACTACGTCAAGGACCACATCAAGTTCACCACCCAGCCGCTGGACTACCCGGAGGACAAGACCGAGTTGACCCGGGCGTTCGAGTGGATGGAGTGCGAGAAGATCCTGCTGTACTCCTCGGACTATCCGCACTGGACCTTCGACGACCCCCGCTGGCTGGTCAAACACCTGCCCAAGGCGGCCCGCGAAGCGGTCATGTTCAAAAACGGCCTGGCCACCTACCACCTTCCCGACACGGTCCCGGCCCTCGAGGGTCAGGTGCGGGTGTTCTGAATGACCGAAGAGATCAAGCGGCCCCGGCTGGCCCAGGGCCGCGAGCACGTCGTGGCGACCGTCGACGAAATCCCGCCCGGCACCCACAAACTGGTGCCGATCGGGCATCACGGTGTCGGGGTGTACAACATCAACGGCACCTTCTACGCCATCGCGAACTTCTGCCCACACCAGGGCGGTCCGCTGTGCTCCGGGCGACTGCGCGGCCGCACCGTGGTCGACGAGACCGCACCCGGGGACGCGGTGATGGTGCGGGACCTGGAATACATCTACTGCCCGTGGCATCAATGGGGTTTCGAACTCGCCACCGGCACCACCGCGGTCAAACCCGAGTGGAGTATCCGCACCTACCCGGTCCGGGTGGTCGGCAACGACGTCCTGGTCCAGGCCTAGCACACAGGAGTATTGGTGGCCTCTGTGGAAATCAACGGCGGCAACGTCGTCTACGAAATCCTCGGCACGTCCGGCGATCTGATCGTGCTGACCCCCGGGGGTCGGTTTTCCAAGGAGATCCCCGGGTTGCGTCCACTGGCCGACGCCCTGGTCGCCGGCGGCTACCGGGTGCTGCTGTGGGACCGGCCCAACTGCGGGGCCTCCGATGTGCAGTTCTACGGGCAGTCCGAATCGCATATGCGGGCCGAGACCCTGCAGCAGCTGCTGACCACCCTCGATACCGGACCGTGCATCCTCGCCGGCGGCTCCGGTGGCGCCCGGGACTCGATGCTGACCACCATGCTGTATCCCGAACTCGTCACCAAGCTGGTGTTGTGGAACATCGTTGGCGGCGTGTACGGCACCTTCGTGCTGGGGTCCTACTACGTGGTGCCCAGCATTTTGGCGGTGCGCGGCGGCGGGGTGGAGGCGTTGCTGAACGTCTCCGAATGGAAGGAACGCATCGAAGCCAACCCGGCCAATAAGCAGCGGTTCCTCGACCTGGACCGTGACGAGTTCCTCAAGGTGATGCTGCGCTGGCTCAACGCCTTCGTGTCCAAGCCCGGCCAGACCATCCCCGGCGTGGACGACGAAATGTTCGACCGGATCACGGTTCCCACGCTGATCATCCGTGGCGGGGAAAACGACTGGGACCACCCCAAGCGGACCTCGCTGGAGGTGAGCTGCCTGATCAAGGGTTCCGAGCTGATCGACCCGCCGTGGCCGGAAGACGCCTGGGAGCGAGCCGCCGAGGACCGCGCGGCCGGAAAGGTGAAGCACTTCAACATGTTCGACACCTGGGTGCAGGCCGCCCCGGCCATCCTGGAATTCCTGGGACGCTGATGACCTCAGCCGGTGTGGATGTGGACCTCGCAGTTCAGCGACGCCTCCAACGCGGTGTGGATGCGGCTCTCGCCGACCCGCTGCAGGTCCGCCTCCCGCAACGTCACATGCACCACGTCGAAGCCGTCGGGCCCCGGCGCGCGACGGATGTCGCCGGTCAACCCGAACCCGGCCAGCACCCCGTGCACGTCGTCGTCGGTGCCCCGGCTCACGTAGGTGACCACCCCCGCCGCCGGCGTGGTGTCAAACGCCTTGGCGCACAGCTGCACCCCGGCCCGGGTCACCTCGTCGGCGCTGGTGCCGCCGATCAGCAGCTGCACGTGGCGTCGCCCCACCGGCATCGCCGCGACATCGGTGTCGATCACGTCGACGCCCTCGCCGGCGGCCAGGTCGCGCAGCGCCGCCATGCCGGCGGCCAGCTGCTCGGGGGTCAGCCGACCCGTCGGGTCGACGTCGACCCGCACCACCGCCGTTCTCACGCCTGCGAGCTTAGCCACACCCGTGCGCTCCCTAGCCAAAAGAGGTGGCCATGACGACAACCGCCGCGGCGCCCGCGGATTTCACCACCGCGGCCTGGCCGGGCTGCCCGCCGCGGCTGCTGCGGGAACAGCCCGGCGTCGAAGACTATTCGAGCTATCGGGCCGACGGCGGCTACCGCCCGTTCCCGGCGGCCGAGGGCTTTCTCGCCGAGGTCGACCGCAGTGGGCTGCTGGGCCGCGGCGGGGCGGCGTTCCCGCTGGCGGTCAAGTTGCGCTCGGTGCGGGACGCCGGGCGCGACACCGTCGTCGTCGCCAACGGCGAAGAGGGCGAACCGGCGTCGATCAAAGACCGCTGGCTGCTGCGCAACCGGCCGCACCTGGTGCTGGACGGGCTGCGGCTGGCCGCGCACACGGTGGCCGCCGCGCGCGCCTACGTGTATGTCTCCGACCCGCAGGCGGCGCGCAGCGTCGAGGACGCCGTGAACCAGCTCGACGCCGAAACCCTGGGCGGGCTGGACATCACCGTGTTCACCGTCGCCGCCGGCTATGTCGCCGGGGAGGAGACCGCCGCGCTGCGGGCGATCAACGGCGGCCCGGCCAAACCGACCGACAAACCGCCGCGGCCCTACCAGCACGGGGTCGCCGGGTTGCCGACGCTGGTCAGCAACGTCGAGACGCTGGCCAACCTGCCGTATGTGCAGCGGCACGGCGCGACCGCGTTCCGCTCGGTGGGCACCGCCGGCTCGCCGGGCACCTTTTTGGCCACCGTCACCGGCGCCGGACGACCGGCGGCCCTCTACGAGGTGCCGCACGGCGCGCCGGTCACCGAACTGCTTGCGCTGCACCAGGTGCCACCCGAGCGGGTGCGGGGCGCGCTGATGGGCGGCTACTTCGCCGGGCTGCTGAACCGCGACGTGCTCGAGGCCACCCTGGATCACGAAACCGTGCGCGCGCTGGGCAGCGGATTGGGCTGTGGCGCCATCGCGGTCCTCACCGACGACTGCCCGGTCGCGGTCGCTGCCGCGGTGCTGGCGTACTTCGACCGGGAAAACGCCGGCCAGTGCGGGTCGTGTTTCAACGGCACCGCGGCGATGGCGGCGGTGGCCGGCGCGTTACGGGACGGGATCGCCACCGACGAGGACCTCGCCCGGCTGCGTCGCTGGTCGGTGCAGCTACGCGGCCGCGGCGCCTGCGGCACCCTGGACGGCGCCGCGAACGTGGCGGCCAGCCTGCTGGCGCAATTTCCGCAGCTGGTGCAACACCATCTCGACAATGACTGCGCGGCCTGCGCTTCGGCGCCGTTCGCCGCGGCGCGTCCATACGCGGTCGAGGAGGCCACCTCATGAGAATCCGCCTGGACCGCACGCTGTGCGACGGGTTCGGCTACTGCGCCAAACACGCGCCCGAGTACTTCTCCCTCGACGACTGGGGGTACGCATCGCTGACCGGCGACGGCGCCGTCGCCGAGGCGGACGAACACGACGTGCTGCGGGCGCTGCTGGACTGCCCGGTGCACGCCATCATCGAGATCACGGAAGACGGTGACCCGGTTTGAGCGCACCAGGACGGCCCCTCCCGGCGATCACCGACGAGAACGAGTTCTTTTGGACCGCCGGCGCCGACGACACGCTGCGGCTGCAGGAATGCCAGGAGTGCGCGGCGCTGATCCACCCGCCGCAACCGATCTGCCGGTACTGCCGCGGCACCCAGCTAGGGGTGCGGGACGTCTCCGGGCGGGCCACCCTGATCGGTTTCACCGTCAACCACCGGTTCAGCCTGCCCGGCCTGCCCGCGCCCTACGTGGTGGCCCAGGTCGCCATCCACGAAGACCCCCGCGCCCGGCTGACCACCAACGTCGTCGACTGCGACCCCGACCAGCTGCAGCTGGGTCAGCAGCTGCAGGTCGTCTTCGACCACATCGAGGACGTGTGGCTGCCGGTGTTCCGGCCGGTGCCCGACAGTGCGGCCACCGCACCGCTGCCCGAGGACGAGATCGCGCCGGAGGATTTCGCCGCGCACGTCCGGCCGATGGCGACCAGCGACAAATTCGAAGACAAGGTGGCGCTGACCGGGATCGGCATGTCGGCGCTGGGCCGGCGGCTGATGGTGCCGCCGCTGTCGCTGACCGTGCAGGCCTGCCAGGCCGCGGTCGCCGACGCCGGGCTGAGCCTCGACGACATCGACGGCCTGGCAACCTATCCCGGCGCCGGCCTACCCGGCCCGTTCGGGGAGGGCGGGGTGACCGCGCTGGAATCGGCGCTGGGCATCCGGCCGACCTGGCACAACGGCGGGATGGAGACCTTCGGGCCGGGCGGGTCGGTGATCGCGGCCATGCTGGCGGTGGCCGGCGGGCTGGCGCGGCACGTGCTGTGCTTTCGCACCCTGTGGGAGGCCACCCACGCCGAGCTGATGAAGCAGGGCAAGATCGTCCCGACCGGCGGCCGCACCACCAGCTGGCAGATGCCGTTCGGCGCCATCTCCGCCGCGCACACGCTGGCGATGAACGCGCAGCGGCATTTCCACCGCTACGGCACCTCCCGGGAGACGCTGGGCTGGATCGCGTTGAACCAGCGGGCCAACGCCGCGCTGAATCCGACGGCGATCTACCGCGATCCGATGAGCATGGACGACTACCTGTCGGCGCGCCCGATCACCACCCCGTTCGGGCTGTATGACTGCGACGTGCCCTGCGACGGGGCGGTCGCGGTGATCGTGTCGGCGGTCGACGCCGCCCGGGATTTGGCCAAACCGCCGGTACTGGTGGAAGCGGTGGGCACCCAGATCGTCGAGCGCATCGACTGGGATCAGAGCACGCTGACCCACGAGCCGCAGGTGCTGGGCCAGGCCGCGCACCTGTGGTCCCGCACGTCGCTGCGACCGGCCGACGTCGACGTCGCCGAACTCTACGACGGGTTTACCTTCAACTGCCTGTCCTGGATTGAGGCGCTGGGCTTTTGCGGTATCGGGGAGGCCAAAAGCTTCCTGGACGGTGGGGCCAACATCGCCCGCGACGGGGTGCTGCCGCTGAACACCCACGGTGGACAGCTTTCCCACGGTCGCACCCACGGGATGGGGCTGATCCACGAAGCCGTCACCCAGTTGCGCGGTGAGGCCGGCGAGCGCCAGGTCGCCGGCGCCCGGGTCGCGGTGGCCAGCAGCGGCGGACTGACACCGAGCGGGGTGCTGTTGCTGCGGACCGACACATGACCACCCCCGCCCCGCAGCCGCGGGTCGTCAACGCCGGCGGCGTGCCGATGTCGGCGCTGCTCGCCGAGGCGCCGCAACCACGCGCGGTGCTGGTCGCCCTGCACGGCGGGGGCACCACGTCGGCGTACTTCGACTGCCCGGGCCAGCCCCGGCTGTCCCTGTTGCGGACCGGCGCGGCGCTGGGCTACACGGTGATCGCGCTGGATCGGCCCGGCTACGGGAGTTCGGCGCCGTATCCGGAGGCGCTGGGCGATCCCGAACAGCGGGTGGCGCTGGCCTACACCGCGATTGAGAAGGTGCTCGGGGACCGGCCGCGCGGTGCCGGGGTGTTCGTGCTGGCCCACTCCAACGGCTGCGAACTGGCGCTGCGGATGGCCGCCGATGACCGCGGCGCCGACCTGCTGGGTCTGGAACTGGCCGGCACCGGGCTGCGCTACCACCCGGCGGCGGCCGAGGTGTTGCGGACCGCGCGGCCCGACCACCGGCCCGCCGGCCTGCGGGAGTTGCTGTGGGAGCCGGTCCGGCTGTACCCGACCGAGGTGCTGGGTGGGGTCACCAACGCCGCCACCGGGGCACCCTATGAAGCCGCCATGGTGTCCGACTGGCCGCGGCGCGACTTCCCGGCGCTGGCCGGCCAGGTTCGGGTCCCGGTGCGGTTCAGTTTCGCCGAGCACGAGAAGGTGTGGCGCTCCGATCCGGCCGCGCGGGCCGACATCGGCGCCCTGTTCACCGCCGCGCCGCGGTTCGCGGTCCACGAGCAGGCCGACGCCGGACACAATCTCAGCCTCGGCTGGGCCGCGGCGGCATACCACCTGTCGGTGTTGTCATTCGTCGAACAGTGTGTGGTGGCCAGCACCACCACCGATGTGGATTTGGAGGCCGGTTGATGCGGGTTGGATTCATCGGACTGGGCAGTCAGGGCGGGCCGATGGCGCGCCGGATCGTCGAGGCGGGCTACCCGACGACGCTGTGGGCCCGGCGGCCCGCGTCGCTCGAACCGTTCGCGGACACCGCCGCCAAGGTGGCCGGCTCGCCGGCCGAACTCGCCGCGACCAGTGATCTGGTCTGTCTGTGCGTGGTGGGCGACGCCGACGTCGAGGAGGTGGTCACCGGCGACAACGGGGTGCTGGCCGGCCTGGCCGCCGGCGGCGTCATCGCCGTGCACAGCACGGTGCACCCCAACACCTGCCGCCAGTTGGCCGTAACCGCGGCCGCGCAGAACGTTTCGGTGCTCGACGCCCCGGTCAGCGGCGGTGGCCCGGCGGCCGCCGACGGCCGGCTGCTGGTGATGGTCGGGGGCGACGACGAGGCCGTGCAGCGCTGCCGACCGGTGTTCGAGACCTACGCCGATCCCGTCGTGCACCTGGGCGGACTGGGGTCCGGGCAGGTCACGAAATTGCTCAACAATCTGTTGTTCACCGCCAACCTGGGCACCGCCGCGACGGCGCTGGCGCTCGGGGAAGCCCTCGGGGTCTCCGCCGAGCGGCTCGCCGAGGTGGTGTCGCGCGGCAGCGCAAACAGCTTCGCGCTGAACAGCATCCAGGGCTCCGGCGGCACCCTGGACCGGCTGGCCGGGCTCGCCGGGGCGCTGCTGCAAAAGGATGTCCGGTTGGTGGCCGATCTGGCCGAGCGGGCCGCGGCCGCACCGGGCGCGGTCTTAGACGCCGCCGACGCCGCGCTGGCGTTGATGAAGCACCCGCGATGAACGTCGGCTTCGTCGGCGCCGGGCGGATGGGACGCCCGATGGTCGCCCGCCTGATCGAGGCCGGACACCAGGTGCGGGTGTTGGGCCGCAGCGCCGAAAAACGCGACGAAATCGCCGAGTTGGGCGCGCATCCGGTGTCCCAGTTGGCCGACGTGGCCACCGGCGCCGACGTGGTGGTGGTGTGCGTGTTCACCGACGAGCAGGTCGCCGAAGTGTGCCTGCACGGCGGTCTGCTGGCCGCGATGGCGCCGGGCTCGGTGCTGGTGGTGCACACCACCGCCAGCCCGCGCACGATCGACGCCATCGCCGCGGCCGCCGACCACGTCGAGGTCGTCGACGCCCCGGTCAGCGGCGGCCCGCACGACGCGGCGGCGGGCCAATTGACGCTGTTCGTCGGCGGCCCCGACCGGGCGTTGGCGACCGTCGCGCCGGTGTTGGGCTGTTACGGCGACCCGGTGTGCCAGGTCGGCCCGACCGGGGCCGGGCAGCGGGTCAAACTCGTCAACAACGCGCTGTTCGCCGCGCAGATCGGCCTGCTGTCGGCGGCCAGTCGGCTCGGTGAACGCCTCGGGGTGGCCGAATCGACGCTGCTGGCGGCGCTGGTGCACGGCAGCGGTGCCTCCCGGGTCACCGGCGCGGTGGCGGGGCGCGGCTCGGTGGCGTCCTTTGTCGAGGCGGTCGGTGATTTCGTCGGCAAGGACATCGCCGTGGTGCGGGCGATCGCCGCCGACCTGGGCAGTGACCTCGGTGTTCTCGACGACGCGATCAACGCCGCCAGCACGGCGTGAAATGCCCACCCTGCGGTCGAATTCCCCTTCCGGAACCGACCGGTATCCCTTACAGTTGGGGCTACGGTCCCGTGTCCGGTCGGTAGTTTCAGCCCGCTACGCGCCGCTGAGGACGGATCGCGCTGACGACGATGCAGAGCGCAGCGATGAGGAGGAGCAGCGCCCATGACTAAGCCGAAGCTCGTGTTCGATCCGTTCTCGGAGGAATATTTCACCAATCCGTTCGACATCTACCGCCGGATGCGTGAGGAAGCGCCGCTGTACTACAACGAGGACGAGGACTTCTACGCGCTGACCCGGCATGTGGATGTCGCGGCCGCGTTCAAGGACTTCGAAACCTACTCTTCGGCGCGCGGCTGCGACCTGTCCATGGTGCGCTCGGGTCAGGCGCCGCAGAAGTCGATCATCTTCATGGATCCGCCCGACCACCGGCACATGCGCAGCCTGCTCAACAAGGCGTTCACTCCCCGCGCGATCCAAGCCCAGCGGGAGACCGTGGTCGAACAGATCGAGCGGTACCTCGCTGCGGCCGATCCGGACCGGTTCGACGTGGTGCAGGACTTCTCCGGACCGTTCCCGGTGGAAGTCATCACCCGGATGGCCGGGGTGCCCGAGGAGTACCGGCAGCAGGTGCGGCACTGGATCGACGACTCGCTGCACCGCGAACCGGGCCAACCGGAAATGGACGAGGCCGGCATGAAGGCCACCATCGAAACCGCGACCTACTACTACGGCCTGATCCAGGAACGGCGCGCCAACCCGCAAGACGACATGATCAGCAGGCTGATCGCCGCCGAGATCCCCGGCGACGACGGCCAGATGCGCCGCCTCGACGACATCGAGATCACCGGCTTCGCAACACTACTGGGCGGTGCCGGCGCCGAGACGGTGACCAAGCTGATCGGCACCGCGGCCGTGCTGTTCGCCCGCCACCCCGACCAGTGGCAACAGCTGGTCGAGGACCCCAGCAAGGTCCCGGCCGCGGTCGAGGAACTGCTGCGCTACGAAGGCCCGGTGCAGTACAACGTCCGCTACACCCTGCAGGAGGCGCAGGTCAGCGGCAGCACGATTCCCCCCGGCAAGGCGGTGTTTTTGATCGGCGCCGCGGCCAACCGGGACCCGGAAGCGTTCACCGACGCCGACACCTTCGACATCAACCGCGACCAGACCGAGTCGCAGCACCTGGGTCTGGGCTACGGCATCCACAGTTGCCTGGGTGCGGCGCTGGCCCGGATGGAAAGCCGGATCGCGTTGGAGAAGTTGGTCGAGTTCATGCCCCGCTACGAGGTGGACTGGGACGGGTTGCAACGCGTCCACATGCAGAATGTGGCCGGCTGGAGCAATGTGCCGGTGCAGGTAGTTCGATAGGAGCGGCACACATGAAAGTTGTTGTCGATTACGGCCTGTGCGAGGCCAACGGTGTGTGCATGGGGATCAACCCCGAGGTCTTCGAACTCAACGACGATGACGAGCTGACCATCCTGCAGCCCGAGGTCACCCCGGAGAC
Organism: Mycobacterium talmoniae; assembly: GCF_001854525.1. Lineage (NCBI taxonomy): Bacteria > Bacillati > Actinomycetota > Actinomycetes > Mycobacteriales > Mycobacteriaceae > Mycobacterium > Mycobacterium talmoniae. Next base: position 31,580 of record NZ_MLQM01000005.1, on the reverse strand, counting down.
TGAACACGACGTGCGCGAGGCGGTGCGCCAATGCCCCCGCCAGGCGCTGTCGATCGAGGAGGATTAGGTGTCGCGGGCGCTACATCGTCATCGGCGACCCGTGTTGCGCCACAACCGAGTGCGCCACACGACGGTGCACCGCGCCGAGACTGAAGTCACGGCGTCGACCCTGCGGTGAGGGCACCGAGACTGCGGCAGCGGCATCGAAACTGAACTCACGGCATCGAGACTGCGCCCAGGCCGGTATTCAGCCGGGAAACCCGTCCTCACCGCAGTCTGGGCGCCCTCAGCGCAGTCTCGATGCCCTCAACGCAGTCTCGGCGCAAACGCAGCTACGTCGACGCCGGAAACCCGCTGAGGATCACCGCATTGCAGTCCGCGGCGGCCTGCCGTAGCTTCGCCGCTTTCTGGTACGCCTCGGACTCGTACCAGGCGCGGGCGGCGTCCACCGATTCGAATTCCAGCACCACGGTTTGGTCACCGTGCCAGTCGCCCTCGATGACTTGGGGCGCGGTGTCGACCGACAAGATGCTCGCCGGGCCCATCGCCGCTCCGGCCGCTTGAGCGTAGGCCTTCATCCCCTCCGGGTCCTTGATGGCCTCGGTCAAAATGACATATCCCTTGGGCACGAAGCTCTCCTTAGCTGGTCTCGATGGCTTGCTCGGGGCACTGTTTGACGGCGTCGCGCACGGCGTCGTGCAGCTCGGCGGGGATCTCCGGCATGAGCACCTCGGAATACCCGTCCTCGTTGATGGCGAACACCTCCGAGCAGATGGTGGTGCAAATCCCGTGCCCGCGACAGCGATCCGGGTCGACCCAGGCCTTCATCGCTCACCCCGTTCGGCGAGGGTGAACTCCAGGTGCAATTCGGTCAGCCCGCGCAGGATGTAGGTCGGGACGTACCCGTAGCGGCGATCACCGGCCGGCCCGTGCGAACGCTCGGAGATCCTGATGTCGGTGGTGCGGTCCAGCAGCCGCTCGATGGCCACCCGAGTTTCGGCCCGCGCCAGCGGCGCACCCGGGCAGCTGTGGATGCCCCGCCCGAAGGTGATGTGTTGCCGCGCGTTTTTGCGGGCCGGGTCGAACGTGTCCGGATCGTCGAACCGGCGCGGATCCCGGTTGGCGGCGGCATTGCACACCATCAGCGTGGTGCCGGCGGGGATCTCGACGCCGCCCACCGTCGTCTTCACCCGGGACAGCCGGAAGTCGCCCTTGACCGGGCTTTCGATGCGCAGCGCCTCCTCGATGAAGTTCGGGATCAGGCTGCGATCCTCGCGCAGTCGCCGCTGAATGTCGGGACGCTCGCCGATGACCTGCAGCGCCGCGCCGAGCAGTCGCACGGTGGTCTCTTGCCCGGCCGAGAACACATTGGTGGCCACCCGGGCCACGTCGGTGACGTCGGGGATCGATCCGTCCGGGAACGTCGCGGCTGCCAGTCCGCTGAGCACGTCGTCGCGGGGCTCGCGGCGACGGTCACTGATGTAGTCGGCGAAGATTCCGTAGAGGAATTCCAGTGGGCTGTGCGCCAACGACTCGGCGTCGGTGCTGCCAACGCCGCCGCCGGCGTGGTGGTGAATGCCCTTGACGAATCCGTCCCGGTCTTCTTCGGGCACCCCGAGCAGGTCGGCGATCACCAGCAGCGTGAACGGCCCGGCGAAACCCTTGATGAATTCGCCCTCGCCCGGGGGCAAGAAGGTGTCCAGCACCCGGTCGGCCAGCACCCACATGGCGTCCTCGTTCTCCTTGAGGCGCTTGGGGGTGATCAGGCGCATCAGCAGGGCGCGGTGATCGGTGTGGGTAGGCGGGTCCAAGGTGGGCAGCTGGTCGCTGAACGGCAACTCGGCCCGGTGTTGCTCGATCAGGTCGGACACGTCGTCGCCTTCCAGCGGCACCGGAAAGCCCGGGAACGGGCCGGTCACCGAGATGCAGGACGAGAACACCTCGGCGTTGCCGGCCACCTCGCAGGCCTCCTCCCAGCCGGTCACCATGGTCACCCCGTGGTGGGGTTCCTTGGTGACCGGACACCGATCCCGCAGCGCGTGCAGGTACGGGTACGGGTCGGCGACCATCGCGTCGTCCCGGAAGAAGTCGACCGCATCCACGTCCTTCACGATCTAGCTCGCTCCCTTCGGCGGGTATCCCAATCTCATGGATGAGAATGACACTCTCACTCCTGCGCAATAGGTTTTCATACTGGTAGGTGGGCGTCAACCACGGGGTTAGCCGTCGACTCATCACGGTCGGGCGCCGCTCGGCGCCCCGCCGAGTGTGTAGGTCCTCGGGCCGGATTGGGGATTTTCGCCCCGGAACCTACACAGCCGGCGATCGGAGGCTCAGCTGGCCGGAATCAGATCGGCGGCGACCGAGCGGCGCAGCATCATCGCGCTGCGGAACGTCTCGATCGGCGCCACGGACGCCCCCGGCGCCACGGCCGCCAGCGCCTGCGCCTTGAACACCCGCGCGGCGCCGCTGAGCCGGTGGTGCACCGCGTCGACACTGCCGTCCAGTTCGGCCGACTCGGTGTCGCCCCACAGCGTGACCTCGGTGGCACCATGGTCCAGCGCGTCGAGCACACCGTCGCGGACCCGTTCGTCGGCCCCGAACAGGTCGGCGGCCACCGCCAGGCTCTGCGGCTGCGGGCGGCTGCCCATCGACCGCAGCGCCGACTCCAAATCCAGGGTGCGGGTGCCCAGGACCTGCAGCGGCCGATCGCTGTGCGGGTCACCGACCAACACGGTGACGTCCCAGCCGGCCATCACCCGGTCGAACAGCCAGCCGCCGGCGAACCGGACCGCGTCGGCGACGGTGGGCGACACGACGTCCAGCCGATACCGCAGATCGGGCTCTACGTCGGACTGGTCGGCGCGAAGTCGCGAGTGAGCGACTCGGCGTACTCCTTGAACACGTCGGCCAGGGGTATTGAAGGATCCAGCAGCCATGTGGTTTCCATTCCGTTGACGAAGGCGATGATCTCTGCGGCCTTGACGGCCGGGTCCAGGTCGGTGCGGTAGCGCCCGTCGCGCTGGCCGCGCCGGATGCCGTCGGCGACGATGTCGACCGCGGCCCGATACCGGGTCAGCAGGCGATCGTGCAGCGGCGCGTCGGGCAAGATGTTCTCCACCAGCAGGACCGCGAAGGTGCCGGCCAGTTCTGGGGAGCGGTACATCCGGTCGGCGACCCGGGCGATCTGCTCGATCAGGTCCCCGGACCGGTCGGAATGGGCATCGTCGTCGGCGTCGCGGGCGTCGAGCACCGCGTGCAGAAGTTGCTCTTTGGATTCGAAGTGGTGCAGCAGGCCCGCCGGGGTGACCCCGGCCTCGCCGGCGATCTGGGCCAGCGAGGTGGCGCGCCAGCCGTTGCGGGTCAGCAGCCGCTGAGCGGCATCCAAGATCCGCTGCTTGCGGTCCTCGCCTTTGGCCAACAGCGTGGCATACGGCCGTGTGTCGGGCACCGGACTCCTTCGTCCAACAAACCTACTGAACACACAGTAGGTTGGTTGGCGTGCTGTGACAAGGGTCTCAGCCGACCTTATTCAGCGACTCAGCTCATGCCGCCGCGGGCACCCCCATTGACCGCGATGGTCTGGCCGGTGATGTAGTCCGAAAGCGGCGAGCACAGCCACAGGATGGCATCGGCGGCCTCCCGGATGGTCCCGGTTCGTCCCAACACAATGCCGGGCAGCGGCTTGGGTGCATAGATCTCGGCGTCGCAGGGCGGCTTGTCGGGGTCGATGGTGATACCGAGGCGTTGCGCCTGCTTGGCGGGCATGCCGACGTTGATGTCACGACCACCGGTGTGGATGACCTCACGGTCGGATTGCGGCAACGCGAACCGGGTCTGGATCACACCGAACGCGACGGCGTTGACGTTGACGCGCATCGTTCCCCATTCCTGGGCCAGTGACCGCATCAGGCCGAGCAGTCCCGCCTTGGCTGCCGCGTAGTTGGCGGCGCCGGCCAGTCCCCATTCGCCCGCCATCGATGACACCATCACCGTCTTGCGGTGTCGGGGTGCGCCGCCGTCGGCGTGGGCGGCCGCGCGGAGAACCGGGGCGCAGGCCCGGGCGAGGCGGAACGGCACGACGAGGTGGATGTCGAGCATCGCCTGGAACTGGTCGTCGGTTAGGGCATGGACGCCGCCGTCCCAGGCATAGCCGGCGTTGTTGACCACGATGTCGAGACCACCGCAGCTGTCGAGCGTGTGGGCGACCAGGTCGTCGCACACCCCGGGGGCGACGAGGTCGCCGATGAACACCTCGGCGGTGCAGGCCCCGAATGCGGTGTTGAGTTGTGCCGCGGTGTCGGCGGCTTTGGCCTCGTCGACGTCGGCGATCACCACGCGGGCACCGTTGGCGGCCAGCACCGTCGCCGTCGCGCCGCCGATGCCGCGGGACCCGCCGGTGACGATTGCGACCCGATCGGCCAACATCTCCGAGCGCAAAGTGGGTTCGATCAGCAGGCTCATCGTCCCTCCCACACCGGGTCGCGCTTTTCGGCGAAGGCGCGCAAGCCTTCGTGCAGGTCCCGGGACCCCAGCACCGGGGCGACGAAGGCCGATTGCTGGGTCCAGGATTCGGCGTCGCTCCAGTCGTAGCTATGGACGACGATCTGCTTGCTGGCGCGCACCGCCAGCGGCCCGGCGGCGGCGACCTCGGCGGCCAACTCCAGGGCGGCGGCCAGTGCCTGGCCCGGCTCGGTGATCGTGTTCACCAACCCCAGTTCGGCGAATCGGATGGCGGGCCAGGATTTTCCGGTCAGGGCCAGTTCCATGGCGAGGTGATACGGGATGCGTTTGGGTAGCCGGAAGCAACCCCCGCCCACAGCCACCAAGGATCTCGCGGCTTCGGGCAGACCCATGGTGGCGGTGCGCGAGGCGACGATCAAATCGCAGGCCAGGCACAGCTCCAACCCGCCGGCCAGCGCATGGCCTTCCACGGCGGCGATCAGCGGCTTGGTCGGCGGCTGGGCCATGATCCCGAAGCCGCCGCGGCGCTCGGTGACCGCCATGTCGCCGGCCGCCGCCGCGATCAGGTCCTGGCCGGCCGAGAACACGCTGTCCGAGCCGGTCAGCACGGCGCAGCGCAGCTGATCGTCGTCATCGTAGGCGTCGATGACGACCTCCATGGCGCGCGCGGTGGCGCCGTCGAACGCGTTGCGGCGCTGCGGCCGGTTGATCCGGATCACCAGGATGTGCTCACTGACGCGGTCGGCGAGCACCGGGTCGGTTTCAGACATGTCGTTGTCGTCCTTCCCAATAGGGTCGGCGGAGCGCGGTTTTGAGGACCTTTCCGGCCGGGTTGAGCGGCAGCTCATCGACGTAGATGAACTTGCGCGGCCGCTTGTAGGAGGCCAGCCGACCGTCGAGGAAAGCCACCAGGTCGTCGTCGGTCGGCCGGGCGCCGTTGGCGGCGACGATGAACGCCAGCGGTTGTTCGCCGAAGTCGTCGTGGGGAATGCCGATCACCGCGGCATCGACGACCGCGGGGTGTTCGACCAGGGCCTTCTCGATTTCGGCGGGATAAATGTTCACGCCGCCGGCGACGATCATGTCCTTGATCCGGTCGGTGATGAACAGGAATCCGTCGTCATCGAGGTGCCCGACATCACCGGTGCGGTAGAACCCGTCCTTGATGGTGTCGACCGGAAGCGGCCCGTGGCCGAGGTAGTGGTCGATCACCATCGGGGTGTTGACGGCGATCTCCCCGGTCTGGCCGGGCGATAGCGGATTCCACCGCTCGTCGACGATGGCGATCTCGACACCGTCGTAGGGCAGCCCGGACGTTCCAGGCTTGCTGAGCTGGTGTTCTGGCGCGGTGTAGCTGATCATGCCGGATTCGCTGGCCCCGTAGACCTCCCACAGCACGTTCGCGCCCAATCGGTTGATCAGCCACACTTTCAGCGACTGCGGAACCGGTGCCGCGCCGGTGTTGATCGCCTGCAGGCTAGACAGGTCGTAGCGGGCCATCGTGGCTGGCGGTAACGCCCGGATGCGCAACAGCATGGTGGGCACCGCGGTCCAGGCCTGCACCCGGTGCGCGTCGATGAGCCGCAGCGCCGACTCGGCGTCGTAGGGGTCGAGCAGCACCAGCGTCCCGCCGCGGGCGCAGGTCGCGGCGGCGATGCCGGGACCCGCACCGTGGTGGACGGGCATGGTTAGCAACGTGACGGCATCATCGGGATACAACGGCACACTGCCGACCGACGTCAGGTACCGGATCAGGCGCTCGGGGTCGCGCACGGCCGCGGGGTCCAGCGGGGGCACGCCGCGCGGCTTTCCGGTGGTCCCCGAGGTGTACAGCACCAGTGCCGGCTGCGCCGCACCGAAGCGAGGGGCGGGAACCTCGGTGGCGATCAGGTCCTCGTAGCGGACGCCGCAGCCGCCGGCGGGCTGCCCGACGGTGACCAGGATGCCCACCTCGTGGCGCGTCCACCCGGTGGGATCGGTGTCGTTACAGAACAGCCCCCTCGCGCCGCTGTCGCGCAGGATGTAGCCCGCCTCATCGGGGGTCAGCCGGTGGTTCACCGCGACCTGGGCGACGCCGAGTTTCTGCAGGGCGCGCTGCAGGACGAACCATTCGACGCACAGCCGAAACCGCATGCCGATCCGGTCGCCGGCTGCCAGCCCGAGCGCTGCGAGGCCCTCGGCGGCGCGGTCGGCCAGATCATTCCACTGCCCGTAGGTCAGCCGGGTGTCGCCGTGGATGACCGCCGGATGATCGGGGCGCGACTGCGCCCAGAATTCCGGTGTGCCCGGCCGCGGTTCACTCATCACTGCTCCTTGACCAAGACGTGCACAGCGCAGACCGCGCCGACGCCGACCATGTGGGCAAGCCCGATGCGGGCGCCCGGGTGCTGTCGTTCGCCGGCTTCGCCGCGCAATTGCGTCGTCAGTTCGGCGATCTGGCCCACCCCGGTGGGCCCGATCGGGTGGCCCATCGACAGCAGACCGCCGGACGGGCTGACCGCGACCCGTCCACCGATGTCGAATTCGCCCGCGCGCAGCGCCGCGGCGGCCCGCCGGGGTGGGCACAATCCCATGGCCTCCACGTAGAGCAACTCCTCCACCGTGAAGGCGTCGTGCAACTCCACCACGTCCAGTTCATCGGGGTGCACACCGGCCTGGCCAAGCGCTTGCGCGGTGGTCTCGGCAGTCAGAGCCGCGTCGAAATTCGTGGTGCCATATACGGTTTCCGAGCGCAGCGCCGACGCGGCCACCCGCACCGTGCGGCCGCGGTCGACCCTCAATGCCCGGATCCCCGCGTCGGAGGCGACGATGGCCGCGGCCGCGCCCTCCCCGATCGGGCAGCACTGCAGTCGGGTCAACGCGCCGCTGATGCGCGGCGGGGCCAGCACCTCCTCCAGCGTGCGCGGCTTGCGTCGTTGCGCGTAAGGGTTCAGTGACGCGTTGCGGCTGTTCTTCACCGCTACCGCAGCAAGGTCATCGATCCCGGCGCCGCTGTCGTGCAGGTAGCGCGAGGCTAGCAAGGCGAAATGCGTCACCGGCAGCGCCCGGTCGCCGATCAGATCCTCCAGTCCCGCGGCGCGCCGCGGCGAGGACAGGTGCAGCGGCTTGTCCACCCCGACGGCGATCGCCACGTCGCGCACCCCGCCGGCCACGTCCAGGCAGGCCTGGCGAAACGCGCTCGACCCGGACGCGGAGGCGTTCTCCACCTGCACCATCGGAATTCCGGTGGCGCCCAGGTGGCGGTACATCAACCGTGACAACGCCATCGACGTGGTCGCGGTCCCGGTGTATGCAGTCTGAATGTCCGGCCACTGCAAGCCCGCGTCGGCCAGCGCCGCGCGCACCGCGGTCACCCCCAGCTCGGTGTACGGCACGGCGCTGCGCTTCTGGTAGGGGTGCAGGCCCACGCCGATCACCCAGACGTCTCGCAGGCCGGTCACGGCGCCTCCCCTGGTGGCGCGGGCACGAAGGCCGGTTCGACGATCCGGGTGTCACCTTCGGCGGCGGAGGCCAGCCAGGTCCCGACCACCCGCGACCCGATCTCGAGGCCGCCGGCGTCGGGGTGCACCAGGGCGCGGATCAGCGGTCCCGCATCGAGCAGCACGTCGGCGATGGTGAATGGCGCCGGCGGATTACCGGGATGCACGTGCACCGTGGCCACGGCGAACACGGTGCCGACGGCAGCCAAGGCGGTGACGGTCAGTTCGGCGGCGCCGCAGGTCTCGCAGCCGATGCCGATCGGCGGAAAGTACACCCGGCTACAGCGTGAGCACTCGACACCGAACAACATCGGCACCTCGGAATCGGCGTCGTAGAGGCGCGGATTGGCGCCGATGCGCCGCGGCGCGGACTTTTCCATGACTCTCCTACGCCAGCTGCCCGGCGGGCGTGTAGTCGCGTGCGTCGCTGGTGAATTCGGGCTTGCCATAGGTCTCCAGCCGGCGTTTGACCAGCCGGACGACGTAGTCGTCGGTGATCCGCCGCAGTGCCGGGATCCTGCTGGCGCGCCGCACCAGCAGCAGACGCCCGAGGATGAACGGTGCGGTCAGACCGATGCGCAGATAGTCGGCCAGCCCGATCGACACGCCCTTGCGCTCGGCCACGATTCGGTCGCCGTTGCAGAAGGCCCGCATGAAGGCGACCTTGCTGTAGCTCTTCTCGACGGCGTCCGCGATGCGTTCGCGGCGGGTATCCGCGGGCCGCAGATAGGCGGCCATCGTCGAGCGCACCATTTCGCCGCAGGTGGCGTCGTCGAAGTCCTCGCGCAGCAGCGCCCCGCGCGTGTGGATGAGGTGCATGATCTCGCCGGGCGTGGTCGGCAGCAATTCCTCGGGCAGACCGAGCAGAAACGCCCGGTAGCGAGTGAATTCCACCACGGCCCGTTCACTGGCGGTGAACTCGGCGCGTCCCTTGCGACGGGCGTTCGCGGCCAACAGGTAGAGGTTGATCATCCCGGCCGGCATCTGGTCGACCTGCGGGATCGGGATCCCGTAGATGCCGACGTCCCACTTCTCGGAGCGCTTAAGCGCGTTGTAGCGGACCATCGAGTGCATCAGGCGCACCATGGCCGCCGCTTCGAAACCCGGGCCCCATCGGTCCAGCGCCCCGGGCAGGGTGGTGACGGCGAAGAAGCTGGTCGTCTCGTTGACCCGGCGCGCGGCGCGCCGGCCGGACAGCGCCCCGGTCAGTGCCATCGGCAGCGCGGCGTAGGTGTTGACAAAGGTCGCAATGAAGGCGCCCCGGGTGACGAATGGCGACAGCAGCGCTGCCGGGATGCGCGACTGCCGGGCGCCCTTATGCACCAGATCCATGTCCAACCACTCGGGGGTGGCCTCCATGTCCGCAATGAACGCCACCAGCTCGGGCGGTGCGTCCGGGACGGCGTCGATGCCCTTCCGGCAGGCCAGCTGGAGCATGTTGATCAGGCTGGTCACGCTGCAGTCGGCCATCAGCGCCGCATAGGGGTCTGCCACGACATCGCCTAGCAGGGTGGCCGTGGAGATCAGTTCGACGGCCCGCTCGTCAGCCAGGTACGGAGCGCGGTCGGCGACCCACTCCGGCAGCGTTGTGGCATCGGCGGGATCGGTGGTGGTGCGATACGGCTGCTTGTCGAAGTCGATGTCGCCGTAGAGGTCGGGCAGCAGCTCGCGCTGCTTGCGGACGCGCTGCGCAAGCTCGGGGTAATGCGTGGCCATCTACCATCTCCTCATAACTAACACATTGTGAGTAACAAATAACAGAGTGTTAGTTATGCTGTCAAGCATGACCGCGGGGAACCGGCGACGGCGGATGACAGCCGAGGCGCGACGTGAGCAGATCCTCGATGTCGCCCACGCGATCATCGACGCCGAGGGATTTCACGCGGCGACGCCGAACCGCATCGCCGGCGAGGCCGGGGTCAACCGAGCGCTGATCTATCAGCAGTTCGGCGACCCCGCCGGCCTGTTCGTCGCGCTGATCGACCGCGAAGCCGGGCGTGCGGGTACCCAGTTCGCCGACGCCGTCTCCGGGGCGGAGCACCCCGACGGGGATGGTTACCTCCTCCGCGTGTTCGACGCGGTGCTCCGCGCCACCGATGCCCACCCGGCGACGTGGCGGCTGTTCCTGTTCCCGCCGCAGGGGGCGCCGCCGGAGCTGCATGAGCGCCTTGCCCGTGCGCAGGCCGTCGTCCGCGAATTCTTCATCCGCGAGCTGCTGCGCTCCTATCCGGAGGTACCGGATCCCGAGTACACCGCACGCATCGCGCAGGCGGCCGGCCGCGAGCTGCTGCAGCTGCGCCTCAGCGACCCGGCAGCCTCGCCCGAGCGGCTGCGGGCCCTGGTGCAGCGGTTCGGTACCGAGCTGCTGCGCCGGGCCTAAGCCGCCGGATCCCTCACAGCCCCAGCGATTTGGCGATGATCACCTTCATCACCTCGGAGGTCCCGGCGTAGATCCGGGCCACCCGGGCGTCGGTGTACAGCCGCGCGATCGGGTACTCCATCATGTAGCCGTAGCCGCCGAACAGCTGCAGACACCGGTCCACCACCCGGGCCTGCATCTCGGTGCAGAACAGTTTCACCCGGGCGGCGTCGGCGCCGGACAGCTCGCCGGCGACCAGTTCGGTGATCGCCCGGTCCAGCATCGCTTGGGCGGCCTCGACTTCGGCCGACATCGCCGCCAGCTCGAATTTGGTGTTCTGGAACGACGCGACCGGCGTGCCGAAGGCCTTGCGCTCCTTGACGTAGTCGATGGTGGCGGCGATCGCCGCCCGGGCCTGCGCCACCGAGCCGACGGCCACCGTCATCCGCTCCTGCGGCAGGTTGTGCCCGAGATAACCGAACGCTTCGCCCTCCTCGCCGAGCCGGTTGGCGACCGGCACCCGCACGTCGGTGAACGACAGCTCGGCGGTGTCTTGCACCTTGCAGCCCATCTTGTCCAGCGCCCGGCCCTTGACGAAGCCGGCCGTGCCGTCCTCGACGACCAGCAGGGTCAGGCCGCGGCGCCGGTTGTCCGGGTCGGTGGAGGTGCGTGCCACCACGATGACCAGATCGGCCAACAGGCCGCCGGTGATGAAGGTCTTGGCGCCGTTGAGCACGTACTCGTCGCCGTCGCGGACCGCGCTGGTGCGCATCCCGGCCAGGTCCGACCCGGTGCCGGGTTCGGTCATCGCGATCGCGGTCAGCAGCGTGCCGGCGGCCAGGCCGGGAAACCAGCGCTGCCGCTGCTCGGCGTTGGCGTAACGCAGAAAGTACGGCAGGATCACCTCAAGCTGGGTGCGCACCGTGCCGGTGGTGACCAGCGCGCGGGCCGCCTCTTCCTGCAGCACCACGTTGTAGCGGTAGTCGGGCAGGCCCGATCCGCCGTACTCCTCGGGGATGGCCATGCCCAGCATGCCCAGCGCACCAAGCTTTTCGAAGACCTCCCGCGGCATCCGGCCGGCCTTCTCCCAGTCGGCGTAATGCGGTTCGATCTCCTTGTCGACGAAGTCGCGGGCCAGCCGGCGGAAGGCCTCGTGGTCGTCGGTGAACAGGTCTCTGCGCATCAGCTCATCAATTCCACCAGGGTGGCGTTGGCGGTGCCGCCGCCCTCGCACATGGTTTGTAGTCCGTACCGAATTCCGTTGTCCCGCATGTGGTGAATCATCCGCGTCATCAGCACCGCCCCGGACGCGCCGAGCGGGTGCCCCAGCGCGATGGCGCCGCCCAGCGGGTTGACCCGGGCCGGGTCGGCGCCGGTCTCGGCCAGCCAGGCCAGCGGCACCGGGGCGAACGCTTCGTTGACCTCGAAGACGCCGACGTCGCCGACGCCCAGCCCGGTCTTGCGCAGCACCTTCTCGGTGGCCGGAATGGGTCCGGTCAGCATCAGCACCGGGTCGGCGCCGGTGACCGCGCCGCCGCGGTAGGCCACGATCGGCGTCAAACCGAGTTCCAGCGCCAGCGCGGGGGTGGTGACCAGCAGCGCCGCCGCGCCGTCGGAGATCTGCGACGAGTTGCCGGCGTGGATCACCCCGTCCTCGGTGAACGCCGGTTTGAGTGCGGCGAGTTTCTCGGCGGTGGTGCCCCGGCGGATCCCCTCGTCCTCGGTGACGACGGCGGCGTCGCCCCCCGCGTCGGTGAACACCGGAACGATCTGGTCCTTGAACGCGCCGGCGCTCTGGGCGGCGGCGGCCCGCTCATGCGAGCGCGCCGAGTACTCGTCGAGCGCGGTGCGGGACAGCCCCCACTTCTGCGCGATGAGCTCCGCCGAGATGCCCTGGTTGAACGAGAAGTCGTGGTAGCGCTCAAGAACTTTCGGTCCGTACGGCATGCCGGTGGCACGCGCGGCGCCCAGCGGCACCCGGCTCATCACCTCGACGCCGCCGGCGACCACCACGTCCTGCTGCCCGGACATCACGGCCTGCACGGCGAAGTCGAGGGCCTGCTGGCTGGACCCGCAGGCCCGGTTGATGGTGGTGCCGGGGATGGTTTCGGGCCAGCCGGCGGCCAGCACCGCGTACCGGCCGATGTTGCTGGATTGGTCGCCGACCTGGGACACGCACCCCCAGATCACGTCGTCGACGATGGCGGGGTCCACCCCGGTGCGCTCGGCGAGCGCATTCAGCACCACCGCGGACAGGTCGGCGGCGTGCATGCCCGACAACCCGCCGTTGCGCTTGCCGACGGGGGTGCGGACCGCTTCGACGATGACTGCTTCACGCATTGTTTCGCTCCGATCTGATCGCCCATCGACCAGTAAACGACGGCTCCCTTTTCTCGGCGAACGCGGCATAGGCTTCGCCGGCATCCGCGGTGGCGAAGTTACCGGGTTGGGCGCGGGCTTCGTTGGCCAATGCCTGCGGCAGCGTGCAGTCGACACCGGCGGTCAGCAACGCCTTGCTGTGGGCCAGCGCGACCGGCGGGCCGGCCGCCAGCCGGCGCCCCAGATCGTCGACGAAGGCGTCGATCTCCTCGGCGGCCTGCACCCAGGTCACCAAACCCAGCGCGTGGGCCTCCGCCGCGTCGATGGTGTCGGCCAGCAGCACCAGCCGTTTGGCCTGCTGCAGGCCGACCAGTTTGGGCAGCAGCCAGGAGCCGCCGAGGTCGATCGACAGCCCGCGTTTGGCGAAGATCTGGCAGAACCGCGACCCCGGGGTCGCCACGACCAGATCGCAGCCCAGCGCCAGGTTCCAGCCGGCGCCCACGGCCACCCCGGTCACCTTGGCGATCGTCGGGATCGGGAGTTCGTGCAGCGCCAAGGCGACGTCGGTGAGCCGACGCAGCTTGCGGTTGGGGTGCACGTCCTCGGGCACCGAGATGTCCGCACCCGAGCAGAACGCGTCGCCGGCCCCGGTGAGCACCAGCACCCGGACACCGTCGTCGTCGAGGACCGCGCGCAGCGCATCCCGCAACGCGATCCACAGCTCCGGGTTCAGCGCGTTCTTGCGGTCCGGCCGGTTCAGCGTCAGGGTCCGCACGCCGTCGCGGTCGCTGCACAACAGCACCGGCTGGCTCATGCCCCGATCACGCCCCGCTCGCGCAGCGCGGCGATCTCCTCGGCGCCGAGCCCCAGGCCGGTCAGCACCGCCGCGGTGTGCTCGCCCAGGCCGGGCACCGCGCCCATCGGCTGCTCGAACCCCGAGATCACAGGCGGCGGCAGCAGCGCCGAGATCGTGCCGTTGGGGGTGTCCACCGACCGCCACCGGTCGCGGTCTTTGAGCTGCGGATGCCCGACGACCTCGCTGGGCGTGTTGTACCGGGAGTTGCCGATGCCGGCGTCATCGGCGATCTGCTGAATCTCGGCGAGATCGTGCTGGGCGCACCAGGTTCGGATCGCCGCGTTGAGCACGTCGCGGCTGGTGCAGCGGCCCGCGTTGGAGGCGAACCGCGGGTCGTCGGCCAGGTCGGGGCGGCCGATGATGTCGCGGGCCAGCCGTTGCCATTCCCGGTCGTTGGTGGTGCCCAGCACGACGGTCTGCTGATCGCGGGTGGGAAACGCCCCGTAGGGCGCCACCGCCGGCGAACTCATGCCCAGCGGCTGCTGATCGATCCCGGAGTGCTGGGTGTAGGTGAGCTGGTAGCCCATGATGTCGGTCATGGTGTCGAACAGGCTGACCGCGACGGCGGGGGCGACCCCCGGGTTGGTGCGGCGCCCGTACAGCAGCGCCACGATCGACAGCGCGGCGTACAGCCCGGTGGAGATGTCGGCGACCGGCGGGCCGGGTTTGGCCGGCATCTCCGGATACCCGGTGACCGCGCAGCACCCCGATTCGGCCTGCACCAAAAGGTCATACGCGCGTTTGTGGGAGATCGGCCCACCCGGGCCGTAGCCGTCGATCTCGACCGGGATGACATGGGGGTGGCGGGTGCGCAGGTCGTCGGGCGCGATGCCCAGCCGCGCGGTGGCCCCCGGTGCGAGGTTGGACACCAGCACGTCGGCGCCGTCGAGCAGCCGGTGCAACAGCGCGATCCCGGCGTCGGATTTCAGGTCCAGCGTCACCGATTCCTTGCCGCGGTTAGCCCAAACGAAGTGCGCGGCAAGACCGTTGACGACGTCGTCGTAGTCGCGGGCGAAGTCGCCGCCGTTGGGGTTCTCCACCTTGATGACGCGGGCGCCGAAATCGGCGAGCACCCGGGTGCACATCGGCGCGGACACGGCCTGCTCCAGCGCCACCACGGTGACGCCGTCCAACGGTGCCGGCATCACATCACCATGCCGCCGTCCACCGGCAGCACCTGCCCGGTGATGTAGGAGGCGGCGTCAGAGGCCAAAAACACGAACGCGCCGGCGACCTCCTGCGGCTCGGCCCAGCGCCGCAACGGGATTCGCGCCATCATGGTGGCGGCGAACTTCTCGTTGGTCCGGATGGTCTCGGTCATCGGGGTGGCCGCCAGCGGGGCCAGCGCGTTGACCAGGATGTTCTTGCGGGCCAGCTCGCGGGCCAGCGATTTGGTGAAGCCGATGATGCCGGCCTTGGCGGCCGAGTAGTTGACCTGCCCCAGCGTGCCGGTCAGCCCCGCCGAGGAGGTGACGTTGATGATGCGGCCGGTGCCGTCGGTGGGCAGAAACGGCAACGCGGCGTGCGCGCAGTGAAACGCGCCCAGCACGTGCACGTCGAGCACCCGGCGGAAGGTGTCCTCGGTCAGATCGGCAAACATCGCTGGCGCGGTGACCCCGGCGTTGTTGACCAGGATGTGCAGCGCCCCTTCGGCGAGCCCGGCGGCCTGCGCGGCGGCGGCCTCCGCGGCGGCGGTGTCGGTGACGTCCAGCGCAACGCTGTCGGCTTTGCCGCCGGCGGCGCAAATCCGTTCCGCCACAGCGCCGGCCGCGTCGGCGTCGACGTCGGTGACCAGCACCGCGGCACCGGCGGTGGCCAGCGCCTGCGCGACGGCGGCGCCGATCCCGCCGCCGGCCCCGGTCACCAACGCCGACCGGCCGGTCAGGTCGAACAGCGGGTTGGGCATCAGTAGCTCCTCGGCAGCTTCAGGGTGTGCGACCCCAGGTAGTTCAGGATCATCTCCTGGCTGATCGGGGCGATCTTCATCAGCCGGGCCTCGCGGAAGAACCGGGACACGTTGTACTCCTCGGAGTAGCCCATGCCGCCGTGGGTCTGCAGCGCCCGGTCGGCGGCGGTGAAACCGGCGTCGGCGCACAGGTATTTGGCGGTGTTGGCTTCCCGCCCGCAGGGCTTGCCGTTGTCGTACAGCCAGGTGGCCTTGCGCAGCATCAGTTCGGCGGCGTCGAGGCGGGCCAGCGAGTCGGCCAGCGGGAACTGGATGCCCTGGTTCATCCCGATCGGCCGGCCGAACACCTCGCGCTCGTTGGCGTATTTGACCGCCCGGTCCAGGGCCACCCGGCCGATGCCGAGCGCCTCGGCGGCGATCAGCATCCGTTCCGGGTTGAGCCCGTCGAGGATGTAGGAAAAGCCCTTGCCCTCCTCGCCGACCCGGTCTTCCACCGGGACTTCGAGGTTGTCGATGAACAGCTCGTTGGAGGAGACCGCGTTGCGGCCCATCTTGGGGATCGGCCGGATGTCGACCCGGCTACGGTCCAGGTCGGTGAGGAACAGCGTCATGCCGTCGGTCTTCTTGGTGACCTCGTCGTAGTGCTGGGTGCGGGTCAGCAGCAGGATCTTCTCGGACTCCAGGGCTTTGGAGATCCACACCTTGCGCCCGTTGACGATGTAGCGGTCGCCGTCGCGTTTGGCGAAGGTGCTGATCCGCGAGGTGTCCAGCCCCGCGCCCGGCTCGGTCACCCCGAAGCAGACGTGCAGCTCCCCGGACGCGATGCGGGGCAGGGTCCGCGCCTTGAGCTCGTCGGAGCCGTGCACGACGACCGGGTGCATGCCGAAGATCGACATGTGGATCGAGCTGGCGGCGTTCATACCGCCCCCGGAGCGGGCCACTTCCTCGGCGAGCAGGGTGGCCTCGGTGATCCCGAAGCCGTGGCCGCCGTACTCCTCGGGGATCGTCATGCCCAGCCAGCCGCCCTGGGCGATCGCCTCGTAGAACTCCTGCGGGAATTGGTGCGCCTGATCCTTTTGCATCCAATAGTGGTCGTCGAACTTGGCGGCCAGTTCGGCGACCGAGGCGCGGATCAGCTGCTGATCCTCGGTCAGCTCAAAGTTCATCCCGGACATGGGTCCCCTACTTCCTTGCTCGCGAGCAGACGCAAAAGCCCCCTTTTCACGCCGAAAACAGGGACTTTTGCGTCTGCTCGCGCCTAAAACTAACTGTTCGACTTCGCCGCTTCCATCAGCGCGTTCGACTGCCGCTCCCCCTCCTTGTGGTGCGACAGCGCCCTAATCGACACGTCGTGGCCTTCGGCGGCCTTGCGCAGCGCACCGACCGTGGCCTGCTCCCGGGCGATGTGGCGGAACGGGTCGAACGAGTACCAGCGCATCGCGTTCTCGTACGTCATCTTGTTGATGTCGGCGTCGGGCACGTTGTTGGCGGTCAACACCTGCCACAGCTCCTCCGGCGCGCCCGGCCACATCGAGTCGCTGTGCGGGTAGTCGGCCTCCCAACAGATGTTGTCGATGCCGATCTCCTCGCGCAGCTTGACGCCGACCGGGTCGGAGATGAAGCAGGTCAAAAAGTGCTCCCGGAACACGTCGGAGGGCACCTTGTCACCGAAGTCCTGGCCGGTCCAGGTCGAGTGCATCTCGTAGGTGCGGTCGGCGCGCTCCAAAAAGTACGGGATCCAGCCGGTGCCGCCCTCGGACAGCGCGATCTTCAGATCCGGGTAGTCCTTGATCGGCTTGGACCACAGCAGGTCGGCGGCGGCCTGCACGATGTTCATCGGCTGCAAGGTGATCATCACGTCCATCGGGGCGTCCGGGGCGGTGATCGCCAGCTTGCCCGACGAACCGATGTGCACGTTCATCACGGTGTTGGTGTCGCACAACGCTTTCCACAACGGGTTCCAGTACGCGTCGTGGAAGCTGGGGTAGCCCATCGCCGCGGGGTTTTCGGTGAAGGTCAGCGCGTGCACGCCCTTCTCGGCGACCCGGCGCACCTCCGCGGCGCACTTCTCGGCGTCCCAGATCACCGGCAACGCCATCGGAATGAACCGCGCCGGGTACGCCCCGCACCATTCGTCGATGTGCCAGTCGTTGTAGGCCTGCACCAACGCGACCGAAAACTCCGGGTCGTCGGTGGCGAACAGCCGCCCGGCGAAACCCGGGAACGACGGGAAGCAGATCGAGGCCAGGATGCCGCCGGCGTTCATATCCTTGACCCGCTCGTCGACGTTGTAGCAGCCGGGCCGGATCTCATCGAGGCCCTGCGGCTCCAGGCCGTACTCCTCCTTGGGCCGGCCGGCGACCGCGTTGAGCGCGACGTTCGGGATGACGGTGTCCCGGAACTTCCACATGTCGGAGCCGTCCGGGTTGTGCACCAGCCGTGGTGCGTCGTCGAGGTACTTCTTCGGTAGGTGGTTCTTGAACATGTCCGGCGGCTCAACGGTGTGGTCGTCGACGCTGATCAGGATCATGTCGTCTTTGTTCACTGACCCTTCCCTTCCGCTGGGGGGACTTTGCGGGGCGCGCGGGTCGCCCACCTCACTCTAATGGAAATTAGCTTCTCACTTCCCGAGAATCAACATCTTGACGCCCCTGCGAGGCCTCGCAGGGGCGGCTCGGCGGGGCCGGTACCCGGCGCGTTGGCGCACGAATGTGACCAGGTCAGCTGTCCGGTGTTGACCAACCGGACGAATCATGGAAACCTATTGGTCAAATATGAGAATGTGATTCTCCAGAACCGAGGAGACGCTATGCGACTGGGCCCGTTGCCGGCGGACCGCTGGGACGATGCGGTCCACCACGCGCTGGCCCCGATGCTGCCCACGGAACGACGCAACCCCCGGGACGCCGGCACCGCGCTGGCCACCCTGGTCCACCACCCCGACCTGACCCGGGCGTTCCTGCGGTTCAACGTCCACCTGCTGTATCGCTCCACGCTGCCCGAGCGACTGCGGGAGCTGGCCATCCTGCGGGTCGCGCACCGGCGCGGCTGCAGCTACGAATGGGCCCACCACGTCACGATGGGCAAAGCGGCCGGCCTCACCGACGACGACATCGCCGATCTGCAACACGGCGCGGCCCGCGACCCGCTGGATGCGGCGGTGCTGGCCGCGGTGGACGAACTCGACGACAAGTCCGCCCTGTCCGAGGCGACCGAGGTCGCGCTGACCGAGCACCTCACCGAGCGACAGTGCCTGGACCTGGTCTTCACGATCGGCTGTTACACCACGCTGGCAATGGCTTTCAACACCTTTGGCATCGACCTCGAACAAGAGCAGGAGAACTAGACCGTGCCCCATTTCCCGAAACCGGCCGCTGGAAGCTGGACGCAGAACTATCCGGAACTCGGCACCGAGCCGGTCGATTACAGCGATTCGACCGACCCCGACCACTACGCCGCCGAGCAGAAGGCGATCTTCGGCCGCACCTGGCTCAACGTCGGTCGGGTCGAGCGACTCCCCAAGGTCGGCAGCTACTTCACCAAGGAACTGCCCTCGGCGTGCACCGGCACGTCGCTGATCATCGTCAAGGGCAAGGACCAGGTGATCCGGGCGTTCCACAACATCTGCCGGCACCGCGGTAACAAGCTGGTGTGGAACGACTTTCCGCACGAGGAAACCGCCGGCACCTGCCGCCAGTTCACCTGCAAGTACCACGCCTGGCGTTACAGCCTGGACGGGGAGCTCACCTTCATCCAACAGGAGGACGAGTTCTTCGACGTGGACAAGAGCGACTACGGCCTGGTCCCGGTGCGCTGCGAGGTGTGGGAAGGCTTCATCTTCGTCAACCTCGACGACAACGCCGGCCCGCTCACCGAATACCTCGGCCCGCTGGCCAAGGGCATCGAGGGCTACCCGTTCCACGAGATGACCGAGGTCTACACCTACCGCGCCGAAATCGGCAGCAACTGGAAGCTGTTCATCGATGCGTTCGCCGAGTTCTACCACGCGCCGGTGCTGCACCAAGGCCAGTACACCAAGGAAGAGGCCGCCAAGATCCAGAAGTACGGCTTCGAGGCGCTGCACTACGAGCTGGTCGGTCCGCACTCGGTGATCTCCACCTGGGGCGGCCAGGCGCCGCCGGCGGACCTCAACATGGTCAAGCCGATGGACCGGGTGCTGCGCAGCGGACTGTTCGGCCCCTGGGACAAGCCCGACATCGACGGACTCGACGCGCTGCCGCCCGGGGTGAACCCGGCCCGGGCGCCGCAGTGGGGCATCGACTCGTTCGTGTTCTTCCCCAACTTCATGCTGCTGCTGTGGGAGCCGGGCTGGTATCTGACCTACCACTACTGGCCCACCGCCGTCGACAAGCACATCTTCGAAACCACCTTGTACTTCGTGCCGCCCCGCAATGCGCGGGAGCGGTTGGCCCAGGAGCTGGCCGCGGTGACCTTCAAGGAATACGCGCTGCAAGACGCCAACACCTTGGAGGCGACCCAGACCATGCTCGGCACCCGCGTCGTCAACGACTTCTTGTTGTGCGACCAGGAAATCCTGCTGCGCCACCTGCACAAGACCGCCCGCGACTACGTCAGCGACTACCAGAAGACCAAGGAGCACGCCAATGGCGCTACCCGCTGATTTTGCCGACCTGCAGCCGTACGCCGCCTGGGATCTGGCCACCGAGCCCGAGCGCTACGCCAAGCGGCTGGCCTCCACGATGCCGGAGCTGCAGGAGTTCTACGACGCCGCGTTCCCCCGACTGGAGGACGCCATCACCTATCTGGACAAGTTCGACCTGCACGACCTGCCCGACGACGCGCGGTCGCTGATGCATCTGATGCAGTCGCTGGTGATGGTGTCGTTCCCGGTGGAGGCGTGGAAGCAGCCGCGGGTGCCGGACAGCGGCGCGGCATGGGTGGAGCTGATCAAGGAACCGGTAGTTTAGAAAAGTGTTGACGCTCAAGGCAGCCGGGCTGCTCGACGTCGATGCCGGCGAGATCGTCCGGCCCGGGATCGTGCGGGTCGACGAGGACCGGATCGTCGGCGTCGGCGGCGCGGCCGACGGGGACATCATCGATCTCGGCGACCAGATCCTGTTGCCCGGGTTGATGGACATGGAAGTCAACCTGCTGATGGGCGGGCGGGGCGAAACCCCCGGCCTGTCCCAGGTGCAGGACGATCCGCCGACCCGGGTGCTGCGGGCGGTGGGCAATGCGCGGCGCACGCTGCGGGCCGGGTTCACCACGGTGCGCAACCTGGGCCTGTTCGTCAAAACCGGCGGGTATCTGCTGGACGTGGCGCTGGGTAAGGCCATCGACGCCGGCTGGATCGAGGGGCCCCGCATCGTGCCGGCCGGTCACGCGATCACCCCCACCGGCGGGCACCTGGATCCGACCATGTTCGCCGCGTTCATGCCCGGGGTGCTGGAGCTGACGATCGAGGAGGGCATCGCCAACGGGGTCGACGAGATCCGCAAGGCGGTGCGCTACCAGATCAAGCACGGCGCCCAGCTGATCAAGGTGTGCTGCTCGGGCGGCGTCATGTCGCTCACCGGGGAGGCGGGCGCCCAACACTATTCGGATGAAGAGCTGCGGGTCATCGTCGACGAGGCGCACCGGCGTGGGCTGCGCGTCGCCGCGCACACCCACGGCGCCGAGGCGGTCAAACACGCCGTGGCGTGCGGCATCGACTGCATCGAACACGGGTTTCTGATGGACGACGAGGCCATCCAGATGCTGGTCGACAACGACCGGTTTCTGGTCACCACCCGGCGCCTGGCCGAGGCGATGGACGTGTCCAAGGCCCCGCCGGCGTTGCAGGCCAAGGCCGCCGAGATGTTCCCCAAGGCCCGCACCTCGGTCAAGGCCGCCTACGAGGCGGGGGTGAAGATCGCCGTCGGCACCGACGCGCCCGCGATCCCGCACGGCCGCAACGCCGAAGAACTGGTCACCCTGGTCGACTGGGGCATGCCGCCGGCCGCCGTGCTTAAGGCCGCCACCGTCACCGCCGCCGACCTGATCAACGCCGACGACCGCGGCCGGCTGGCCGAGGGATTGCTCGCCGACATCATCGCGGTGCCCGGAGATCCATTGACCGACATCACCGTCACCCAGCGGGTGAGCTTCGTCATGAAAGGCGGCAAGGTTTATGTCAACAAGAACTGAGGACCTGGTCGAGATCCAGCAGCTGCTGGCCCGCTACGCGGTCACCATCACCCAGGGCGATATCGACGGCCTGGTGGCGGTGTTCACCCCGGACGGCACCTACAGCGCATTCGGCGAAACCTATGCGCTGGACCGGTTCCCGGTGCTGGTGGACGCCGCCCCGAAGGGGTTGTTCATGACCGGGACCGCGGTGGTTGACATCGACGGCGACACCGCCGCCGGCACCCAGCCGCTGTGTTTCATCGACCACGCCACCCATGACATGCGGATCGGGTACTACAACGACACCTATCTGCGCACCGCCGACGGGTGGCGGCTGAAGACCCGGGCGATGACATTCATCCGCCGCAACGGGGCACACGACTCGGGGCGTCCGCACGCCGTGGGCCGGCCGTCGTCCAAATGAATATCGCTGCGTTCCAAGCGGATCTGCGCGCCTGGCTCGACGAAAACGACCTGCGCCCCGGACCGGACGACTCGCTCGAAGGGCACCTCAAGCAGTTCGCCCGGGTCTCGGCCGCCCTCTACGAGGCGGATTGGATGCGGTACGGCTGGCCGGTCGAAGCCGGCGGGCTGGGCGGTCCGGCGATGCTGCGGGCCGTCGTCGGCGAAGAGGTGGTCGGCCGCAGGCTCGCCGAGCCGGGGCCGTACTCGATGCTGGAAGTCCTGGCGCCCACCATGATCGACTACGCCCCACCCGAACTCGCCGCCGAAATGGTGCCGCTGCTGCTGTCCGGTCGCGAACAGTGGTGCCAGGGCTTTTCCGAGCCCGGTTCCGGCAGCGACCTGGCATCACTGACCACCCGCGCCACCCCGCACGGTGACCAGTGGGTGATCAACGGACAGAAGGTGTGGACCAGCTTCGCCCAGTACTCGCACCGCTGCATCCTGCTGACCCGCACCGGGGACGGGCACGACGGCATCACCGCGTTCTTCATCGACATGGACACCCCCGGTATCGATGTGCGCCCACTGCGCACCATGCACGGCGTCGACGAGTTCTGCGAGGTGTACTTCGACGACGTCGTCGTCGACGGCTCACGGATGCTCGGCCAGCCCGGTGACGGCTGGCAGTTGGCCATGGACCTACTGCCCTATGAGCGCTCCACCTGCTTCTGGCAACGCATCGCCTACCTGTACGCACGCTTCGATGCGCTGATCGCCGAGGTGAAGCGCCAGGGCGCAGCCGTCGACAACGACCTCGGTGCGGTGTATTTGGCGCTGCACACCTTGCGCAGCCGCTCCCGCGCCACCCAGCACCGGCTGGCCGACGGCGGGCGGCTGGGCCCGGACACCTCCATCGACAAGGTGCTGCTGGCCAGCGCCGAACAATTGCTCTATGACACCACGCGCGACCTGCTGCCGGGCCGCATCGAGCTGGACGACGCCGAGTGGCGCGCCGAGTACCTGTACTCCCGGGCGGCCACCATCTACGGCGGCACCGCCGAGATCCAGCGCAACATCATCGCCCGCCGACTGCTCGACCTTCCGAAAGAGTGACGATGACCACCGCAATGGATGCCACCTCGATCGCGCTGCTGGAAGATACCCTGCGCAAGACCATGACGTCGCATTCCGGCGCTGCACTGGATCGGTCCCTGGCCGAACTCGGCTGGGCAGAAATGCTTTCCGAGGATCCGGACCTGGCAATCCCGCTGGTGTTCCGGCTGCTCGGGGAGACCGGGGCACATGCCTCGGTACTCAACGACGTGATATTGGAGACCATCGGCGCCCTGCCCGGCGGCACTCCCCCGATGCCCTATGCCGGCGGCAGCTGGGTGATCTGGGAACGGACCGAACGCGAGGGCAATCCCGTCCTCGGCGGGCTTCCGCTGCGCCAGGTACCCGGCGGGGAACTGATGCGCCTGGGTGAGGCCCGCCGGGCGTTGGGGTGGTGGATGGTCGGCTCGGCGCGGGCGATGTTGGCCCTGGCCCGCCAGCACGCACTGGACCGGGAGCAGTTCGGTAAACCGATCGCCTCCTTCCAAGCCATCCGGCACCGGCTCGCCGAAACCCTGGCCGCCATCGAAGGCGCCGAGGCCACCCTCACCATGCCGGTCATCGATGGCCCGGACCTGGCCGCCATGCTGGCCAAAGCCGCCGCGGGCAAGGCCGCGCTGACCGCAGCCAAGCACTGCCAGCAGGTGCTCGGC
The DNA here is from genome assembly GCF_001854525.1 of Mycobacterium talmoniae. Classification (NCBI taxonomy): domain Bacteria; kingdom Bacillati; phylum Actinomycetota; class Actinomycetes; order Mycobacteriales; family Mycobacteriaceae; genus Mycobacterium; species Mycobacterium talmoniae. The sequence continues at coordinate 7,876 of NZ_MLQM01000005.1, read as the reverse complement.
GGCCTCGGTTTCACCGCGGAACACGATCTGCACCGCCACGTCGAGCGGGTACTGGTCCTGGACGGATTGCTCGGCAGTGCCCGCGAATTGACCCGCCAAGTCGGCGGCGGTCTGCGGGCCCGCGGCTCGGCACCACGCCTAGTGCAGCTCTAGCCCCGCCGAGTGGGAACTACGCGACGGGACACGCCGTTGCGGCGTCGCCGAATTCCCGCTGGGGGGTAATGACACCTAGCGCGGCAGGCCGAGCACCCGCTGGGCGATGATGTTGCGCTGGATCTCCGAGGTGCCGCCGGCGATGGTGCCGGAAAAGCTGCGCAGGTAGCGGTCGAACCAGCTGCCGGTGGCGTGGTCTTCGTTGAGCGGCATATAGGTTCCGGAGCTGGCCGGGTGCACCAGGCCGCCGACCCCGGCCCCGTCCAGCGCGTGTTCGGCGGCGCTTTGCACGGCCTCGGACCCCAACAATTTGAGCACCGACAGCCCGGGCACATCCTGATCGCCGCGATCGGCTTGGGCCAACGCCACCGAGCCGAGCAGCCGCAGCGCCTGGTTGTCCATCAGCAAGGTGGCGTACTGGTCGCGTTGCAGCGGCCCGACCGGGCGGAAGTCGTGGATCAGATCCCGCAGCCGGTCGGCGAAACTCATCCACAGCAGGGTGCGCTCGTGGCCCAGCGACCCGTTGGCGACGCCCCAGCCCCCGTTGAGCGGGCCCACCAGGTTCTCGGCCGGCACCCGGACGTCGGTGAAGAAGACCTCGTTGAAGTCGATGTCGTCGTGGTCGCACGCCGACGCGAACGGGCGACGCACCACCCCCGCGGCGTCGGTGGGGATCAACAGCACGCTGATCCCCTTGTGCTTGGGGGCGTCGGGATCGGTGCGCACGAAGGTGAGCAGCACATCGGCGTCGTGGGCGCCCGAGGTCCACACCTTTTGGCCGTTGACCACGAAGTGGTCACCCTGCAGCACCGCGCGGGTCTGCAGCGACGCCAGGTCCGACCCGGCGCCCGGCTCGCTCATCCCCAACGACGCGGTGATGTCGGCCCGCAGGATCGGCGCCGCCCACCGATGCTTTTGCTCGTCGGTACCGAACGACAGCAACGAGGCCGCGATGATGCCGACCCCCTGCGGGTTGAAGCTTTGGTAGATCCGCCGCCGCGACAACTCCTCTTGGTGCACGTACTGCTGCAAGATGGTGGCGTTGCGGCCGCCGAACTCCGGCGGGTTGCCGGGAATCAGCCAGCCGTTATCGAACAGCAGCCGCTGCCAGCGCCGGGCCCACGCCGGGACGTGCGAACACGACCTGGGGCGTTCGGTGGCTTCGGCCGCGCTGGGCAGGTGCTCGTCGAGGAACGCCGCGAACTCCGCCCGAAAAGCCTCGACATCGGCATCAAAGGTGAGCTGCACGGCACTCCTCGCCAGTTCGTATTCCCACAGGTCCGCACCGCGCGAGCCGGTTCTCGGCGGCGGACCGGAAAAACTTCGTGGCCCGTCTCGGTTCATTCCGCTTCCCCGGACGCGATGATGAGAATAATATTCTCATGACTGGAAAGTTACAATCTCTGACACGCTGTCTGCGAGGGGGTCTAGGACCACAATGGCACGACGTTCTCCGGTACAGTTCAACCATGTTCTCCCCGCCCCGCACGGATCCGAGCCCCCGGTGACCAGCCCGAGCGAAGAGCCGGCCTGGAAGCAACGCGCCGTCGAGCGCTCCATCAAAACCGCGAAACTGCGGGCCGCCCAGCGGGTCCAACGGTTCCTCGACGCCGCCCAGGCGATCATCATCGAAAAGGGCAGCACCGACTTCACCGTGCAAGAGGTCGTCGACCGGTCCCGGCAGTCGCTGCGCAGCTTCTACCTGCAGTTCGACGGTAAACACGAGCTGCTGCTGGCGCTGTTCGAGGACGCCCTGAGCCGCTCGGCCGACCAGATCCGGGCCGCCACGGCCAACCATTCCGATCCGCTGGAACGGCTCAAGATCGCCGTGCAACTGCTGTTCGAGTCGTCCCGGCCCGACCCGGCGGCCAAACGCCCGTTGTTCACCGACTTCGCGCCGACGCTGCTGGTGTCCCACCCCGCCGAAGTCAAGGTCGCGCACGCCCCGCTGCTGGCCCTGCTCACCGAGCTGATGGAGGAGGCCAGCGCCGCCGGCCAACTCCGCGCCGAGGTCAACCCCCGGCGGATGGCCGCGATGACCATGCAGACGGTGATGTTCAACGCGCAGTCCAGTCCCAACTCCGAGGACCCGGCCGCGCACCCGCTCACCGCCGATGAGGTGTGGGACTTCTGCGCCCACGGCTTCATCGGTGGCTAACCGAGAGTCAGCCTCTCGTCACCGAAGAGCCCGCCTCGCGGGCTGCGGATAATCGTTCTTCTGCTGAGCGGCGCGTTGCGGCGCTGACCCCTGCGATTCCCCGACCGCCCAGCGCCCGCCATCGAGGCGCCCGATGCGATCCGCCGTGCCGTCCGGCCGCACGCAGCCGCGGTAAGAATCGCATTCTCATTTTTGAAGAGTGTAAGCTGTCGTAAATCGATTGCGCCATTGACACCCGCCCGGCGCGGGTGCCAGAGTCGTGACGAAACGATATGCAGCCCTGCGGAGAACGTCATTCCGGCGAGAGGTATACCCCGTGACAGTCAGCGCGACCAGCGACGTCCACTTCGATCCCTACGACGTCGAGATCAACGCCGATCCCTACCCGATGTTCCGGCGCCTGCGGGAAGAGGCACCGCTGTACTACAACGAGCAACATGACTTCTACGCGGTGAGCCGGTTCGCCGACGTCAACAAGGCCCTCGTCGACTACCAGACGTTCAGCTCGTCGCGGGGCGCCATCCTCGAGTTGATCAAGGCCAACACCCCGATTCCGCCCGGGCTGATCCTGTTCGAGGACCCGCCGGTGCACGACATCCACCGCAAGTTGCTGGCCCGGATGTTCACCCCCCGCAAGATCAACGAACTCGAAGCCAAGATCCGGGAGTACTGCGCGCGCAGCCTCGACCCGTTGGTCGGCACCGGACGCCTCGATTTCGTGACCGACCTGGGGGCGCAGATGCCGATGCGGGTGATCGGCATGCTGGTCGGCATCCCCGAGGAGGACCAGGAGGCCATCCGCGACCGGTCCAACGACAACATGCGCACCGAAGCCGGCAAGCCGATGACGATCGCCTCGGAGGGCTTCGACGACGGATCGATCTTCGCCGATTACATCGACTGGCGAGTGAAAAACCCGTCCGACGACATCATGACCGAGTTGCTCAACGTCGAGTTCGAGGACGAGTCCGGGACCACCCGGCGGCTGACCCGCGACGAGCTGCTGATGTACGTCATGGTGGTGGCCGGCGCCGGAAACGAAACCACCACCCGGCTGATCGGCTGGACGGGCAAGGTGCTGGCCGAGCACCCCGACCAGCGCCGCGCGCTGGTCGACAACCCCGCGCTGATCCCCCAGGCGATCGAGGAACTGCTGCGCTTCGAGCCGCCGGCACCGCACGTGGCCCGCTACGTCACCCGCGACGTCGAGTTCTACGGCCAGACGGTGCCCGAAGGTGCCGCCATGATGATGCTGATCGGCGCCGCGAATCGGGACCACCGCCAATTCCCACCCGACGGCGACGTGTTCGACATCCACCGGGAGTCCCGCCAGCATTTGACGTTCAGCGTCGGCACCCATTACTGCCTGGGTTCGGCTCTGGCCCGGCTGGAGGGACGGATCGCGTTGGAGGAGATTCTCAAACGCTTCCCGGACTGGGAGGTCGACCTGGCGAACGCGACGCTGTCACCGACGTCCACCGTCCGCGGCTGGGAGTCCATGCCCGCCGCGGTCGGATGAATCCACTTCTACAAGTTAGGAATTGAGGTATTGATGGCCGGGCGAGTTGAGGGCAAGGTTGCATTCATCACCGGCGCGGCACGCGGCCAGGGCCGCAGCCACGCGGTGCGATTGGCGCAGGAGGGCGCCGACATCATCGCGATCGACATCTGTAAGCCGATCGCCGACGACATGCTGATCCCGGCGTCCACGCCGGAGGATCTGGCCGAGACCGCCGATCTGGTCAAGGGGCTCAACCGCCGCGTGGTGACGGCCGAGGTCGATGTCCGGGACTGTGACGCGCTCAAGGCCGCCGTCGATTCCGGGGTCGAGCAGCTGGGCCGGCTGGACATCATCGTGGCCAACGCCGGAATCGGCAACGGCGGCGACACGCTGGACAAGACCACCGAAAAAGACTGGCAGGACATGATCGACATCAACCTGTCCGGCGTGTGGAAGAGCGTGAAGGCCGGTGTCCCCCACCTGCTGGAGGGCGGTCGCGGCGGCTCCATCGTGCTGACCAGCTCGGTCGGCGGGCTCAAGGCCTACCCGCATTGCGGCAACTACGTCGCCGCCAAGCACGGCGTGGTGGGCCTGATGCGGTCCTTCGCGGTCGAGTTGGGCCAGCACATGATTCGGGTCAACTCGGTGCACCCCACCCATGTCAACACCCCGATGGTGATGAACGACGGCACCTTCAAAATGTTCCGGCCCGACCTGGAGAACCCGGGTCCCGACGACATGGCCCCGATCTGCCAGCTGTTCCACACCCTGCCGATTCCGTGGGTCGAGCCCGAGGACATCAGCAACGCGGTGCTGTTCTTGGCCTCCGACGAGTCGCGCTACATCACCGGTCTGACCCTTCCCGTCGACGCGGGCAGCTGCTTGAAGTGACCGCGTCGGGCGTTGATTCTGCGTCCACCAAACGAAAGTGCGAGAGGACCCCGTGGTGGACGCAGAGTCAACGGCGACGGTGGGCCGCGCTGCTATGCAGCTAGGGTTCATCGGCCTGGGCAACATGGGCGCCACGATCGCTCGGCGCCTGCACCACATGGGGCACCAGCTCGTCGTTTTCGACGTCCGCCGCGACGCGGTCGACGAGTTCGTCACGCTGGGCGCCCACGCCGCGTCCTCCCCGCGCGAGGTGGCCGATCGCGCCGAGACCGTACTGGCGAGCCTGCCGTCGTTGGCCGCGTCGGTGGAGGTGGCCACCGGCGCCGAGGGGGTGATCCACGGCGGCCGGGTGAAGCGCTTCGTCGACCTGTCCACCGTGGGGAGCCGGGTGGCCACCGAGATCCATGACCGGCTCGCCGAACGCGACATCGCCTTGATCGACTCCCCGGTCAGCGGCGGCCTCCGCGCCGCGCGCAACGGCACCCTGGCGGTGATGATTTCCGGGCCGCTCGGTGACGTCGAGGCGGTCAAGCCGATCCTCAAATCGATCGGACGCACCTTCTACCTCGGGGACAAACCGGGTCTGGCGCAGACCATGAAGCTGGCCAACAACATGTTGTCGGCCACCGGCCTGGCCGCCACCGCCGAGGTCGTCACCATGGGCGTCAAATCCGGTCTGGACGCCGGGGCGATGATCGAGGTGCTCAACGCCGGGTCCGGGGCGTCCATCGCCAGCCGGGACAAGTTTCCGCGCTCGATCCTGCCGCGCACCTTCGACTTCGGGTTCGCCACCGGGCTGATGGTCAAGGATGTACGGCTGTTCGTCGAGGAGGCCAAGGAGCTGGGTCTGTCGATGGAGATCGCCGAAGCGGTGGCGCGGCTGTGGGAGGTGGTGCTTCGGGAAGCGGGCCCGGACTCCGATTTCACCTCGGTGATCAAACCGATCGAGCGGGCGGCCGGCGTCATCGTCGGCGAGTCGCAGGCCGCCGGTTAGCCCGGCCCCAACCGGAATTCTCCGGTTGCCCGGTGCCGGTACCAGCCGCCGGCGGCGTGGGATCCGCCGTCGACATGCAGGGTCTGCCCGGTCAGGTAGCTGGCCAGGTCGGACGCCAAAAACACGGCCGCACCGGCGATCTCGTCGACGTCGCCGGCCCGGCCCATCGGCACGATATCGCCCGCGCCGGCGGCCAGCCCGTCGAAGCCCAGCCGCAGCAGCCCTTCGGTCACGGTGATGTCGGGGGCCAGCGCGTTGACCCGGATCCCGTGCGGGGCCAGCTCCACCGCGGCGGTCTTGGTGTAGTTGATCACCCCGGCCTTGGCCGCGGCATAGGCGGCGTATCCCGGTGCGGCGCGCACCCCTTCGATCGAGGTCACCGTGATGATGCTGCCCGGCGACCCGGCCTCGACCAGCTGGCGCGCCACCCGTTGGGTGCATAGCAGCACATGGCGCAGATTGGCCTTGTACAGGGCGTCCCAGCCGTTTTCGCTGGTCTCCAGCAGCGGCGAGTTAAATGTGCCGCCGGCGTTGTTGACCAGGATGCGCACCGGCCCGAGTTCGGCGGTGGTGCGCGCCAGCGCGGCGTCGACCTGGGCGCTGTCCCGCACATCGGTGACGATGCCGAGCGCGCCGAGGGCGTCGGCGGCCGCGGCGCAGCTGTCCGGGTCCCGTTCCCAGATCGCCACTTTCGCGCCGAAGGCGGCCAGGCCGGCGGCGATGCCGCGGCCGATGCCCGCGCCGCCGCCGGTGACCACCGCGACGCGGTCGGTCAGCAGGATGTCCGACGGATCGATTGCCATGGCCGCCTATCGGGTGGGTGCCGGGTTCGGGTGGTAGCCGGCCGGGGTGCTCCCGATCACGCCGTCGGCTTCCAGTTCGGCGATCTCGGCGGCGCTGAGCCCCAGCGCGGCCAGCAGCTCGTGGTTGTGCTGCCCGAGCAGCGGCGCGGGGGCGCGGTGGAAGCGGTCCGCGCCGCCCGACAGCCGCATCGGTACCGTGCTGTGCGGGGCGGTGGCGTTGACCGGATGGGCCACGTGCTCGAAAAAGCCGCGGAACGCCAGCTGCTCGAGCTCGGTTTGGCGGTGCGGCTGCAGCACTTTGGCGACCGGCACACCGGCGGGCCACAGGGTGTCGACGATCTCGTCGCGGCTGCGCTGCGCGCACCACGCCGCCAGCTGCTCGTCGATGTGCTCATGGTGGGCCCGCCGCCCGGCGTGGTCGGCCAGCCGCGCATCGGTGGCCCAGCCCGGACGGCCCAGCGCCCCGACCAGGCCGGCCCATTGGGCGTCGGTGGCCACCGCGATCGCCACCCAGCTGTCCAGCCGGCCGAACTCGTCGACGTCGGCGCTGCGGTACAGGTTCTGCGGCGCGGCCGTCGGCCCGCGGTTGCCGTCGCGTTCCAGCAGCGCGCCGTGGGCGCCGTATTCGACGAGCTGTTCGGCCGCCACATTGAGCGCGGCGTCGACCATGGCCGCCTCCACCAGCGTGCCCTCGCCGGTGCGGCGCCGGTGCTCCAGCGCCAGCAGCAGCGCGTTGACGGCGTGGATCCCGGCGTTGGGGTCGCCGACCGAATACGGGTCATACGGGTTGCGGTCCGGGTAGCCGGTCAGCCAGGCCAGCCCGGCGGCGGATTCGATGACGTAGGCGAAGGCCGGGTTGTCGCGCCACGGCCCGTCCAGCCCGAAGCCGGGCATCCGCATCAGGATCGCGTCGGGCCGGATCGCTTGCACCGCCGCGAAATCCAGCCCGATCTGGTCGAGGACGCGCGGGGTGAAGTTTTCCACCACCACATCGCAGGAACCGATCAGCCGGGACAACACCTCCCGGCCGCGCGGGTGGTGCAGGTCCAGGGTCAGGCCCTTCTTGTTGGTGTTGAGCGCGGAGAAGATCGGCGACTTCTCCCACCACTGGTCCACCTCGACCGGGATGCCGGCGATCAGCCGGGTGCCGTCGGGATGGCGGGTGGACTCCACGTGGATGACGTCGGCGCCCAGCATCGCCAGGAAATGAGTACACGACGGGCCGGCCCAGAACGTGGTCATGTCCAGCACCCGTAATCCGGTGAACGGCAACGCCCGGGCCCCGGTGTCCGGGCGAGGCCGGGCCGGCGGCGGCGCCTGCCGGTAGCCGGCGGTGTGCTCGCCCAGCCGCGGCGCCGGCTGCGGCGGACGCACCC